>CBDUBO010000073.1:0-8417 GCA_965365405.1 uncultured Rhodothermales bacterium
ACGACGGCAAGACGATCTACATCAGCAACAACAACACGCAGGGCACCTACCAGACACAGGCGCCGGGCGTGGGCACGCTTGTCGTGATCGACGCGCAGACGCGCAAGATCAGAAAGGTGTTCGAGGTCGGGGCCAACCCTGCTGGGCTGGGCCACGCCGCGCACGGCAGCGGCGCGGGTAGCGAAGGCCATCAGCACTGAGTCCGTGCGCATCCTCCTCTGCCTGCTGCTGACCGCGTGCGTGCTGCCCGTGCGGGCGCAGCCGTTTGTTCGCCAGGTCGCGCCCTTTCCTGTCTCCGACAGCCGGGGCGTGCTGGGGCAGCCCTTCGCGGGTGGCCTCGACCGGCCCCGCCCCACCCTCGCCGACGTGGACGGCGACGGCGACGCCGACCTGCTCGTGCACGAACGCACGGGCACCGTCATGCTGTTCGAGAACAGCGGTGGGCGCCTGCTGTGGCGCACCGACCGCTTCGGCGGGCTGGAGGTGGGCGAGTGGCTGCGCCTGGTGGACATGGACGACGACGGCGACCTCGACGCTTTTGCCGAGCAGCCCCTCGGCTACGTGCGCTACTTCGGCAACACCGGCGGCCAGTACACGCAACTCATCGACACGCTGAAGCTCTCGGACGGCACCCGCCTCAACATCGACCGGCAGAACCTGCCCACCTTTGGCGACCTGACGTGCGACGGCACCAAAGACCTGCTCGTGGCCGAGATCGACGGCACGCTTACGCTCTACCCCGGCCTGCCACCGAGCAGCGGTGCGCCCCGCTTCGGCCCGCCCATCGAGCGCTACCAGAACATCCAGATCGTCGGCGAGGTGATTGGCAAGCGTGAAGCCGTCAAGCACGGCGCCACTAACCTGAAGCTGGCGGACGTGGACGGTGACGGCGACCTGGACCTGCTGTGGGGCGACTTTTTTTCGCCCAGCCTCTACCTCGTGCGCGACGAAACGGGGTGCCCCGCGCCGCACTTCGTGCGCGCCACCGACACGTTCCCCGACGCCTCATTCCAGACGGGCGGCTACAACGCGCCCACCTGGGGCGACCTGGATGGCGACGGCCTCTCCGACCTCGTCGTGGGCACCATCGGCGGGGCGTTTCTGGGCTTCGACCGTCAGCTTTACACCCACAACCTCCACCATTTCCGCCAGACGGCTCCGGGCGTCTTTGCGCGTCAGACCGACCGTCTCGTGCCCACGCTCGATGTGGGCAACTACAGCTCGGGCGCGCTGGGCGACCTGGACGGCGACGGCGACCTGGACCTCGTCGCGGCCACGCGCACGGACACGACGGGCGGGCAGGGCCGCCTGTTCGCGTGGGAAAACACGGGCACGGCGTTTTCGCCGCGCTTCGAGCCCCGCGCGCTCGCGCTCCCCGAGGACACCCGTTTCGCCCTCGTCCCGACACTTGGCGACCTCAGCGGCGACGGCCGGCCCGATCTGCTCGTGGGCGCGTTCGACGGGAGCGTGCGCTACCTCCGCGCCACGGGGCCGTTCGCGTTCGAACTGGTGGATGAGGCCGTAGCCAGGCTCAAAGTGGGCAGCAATGCCGCGCCCGCCCTCGGCGACCTCAACGGGGACGGCCGCCTCGACCTGCTCGTGGGCAAGGCTTCTGGCTTTATCGAGCACTTCCGCAACGTGGGCACAGGGAGCCAACCGCTCTTTTTCCGCACCACCGAAACGTTCGTCACGCGGGCCGACGTGAAATCCACCCCCGCGCTTGCGGACGTGGACGGCGATGGCGACCTGGACCTGGTGGTGGGCACGCAGACGGGCGCCATCGTGCGCTACGAGAACACCGGCATTGCCCAGGAAGCTGCCTTCGCGGGCTATACCAGCCTCGTGGCCGCCACGCCCGCCGCGCCCCTGCCCGCCGACACGGCCCCGCTGCTGGGCGACCTGGACGGTGACGGCGATCTGGATTTGCTCTTCGGAGAGTCCTCTGGCGGCTTCCTCTTCTACCGCAACAACCGGCTTGCGTCCGCTGTGGAGCCGTCCGCCGCCGCCGGGGCCGTGATCGTGCGGCACGCGCCGCAGCCCAACCCTTCACGCCAAGCCGTCGCGCTCTACGTCGAGTTGGCCGCGCCTGTGCCTGTAGAGGTGTGCGTGTTCGACCTACTGGGGCGGCAGGTGGCGTGCGCGGGGACGCAGCCGCTCGGCGCTGGCGTGCACGCGCTCGCGCTCGACCTGCGCGACGCGGCGGCGGGCGTGTACCTCTACCGCCTTCGCGCGGGCGCGCAGACCGCCACGGGCCGTCTGGTGCGGCTGCCCTGACCGCTGCCGCTAGAGCTTTTCGGCCAGCACCTCGTCTGCCTCGGAAACGCGGCGGCGTTCGATAAGCGCCAGCACGGTCACGAACGCGAAGCCGGCAAGCGCGAGCGCGAGCGCAACGGGCCAGCGGCCGTCCGGAGCCAGCAGCACGGCCGGGTTGGGCACCATCTCCACCTCACCACCTGAGCCGACGTGCTCGACGAAGGCTACCCAGGGCCAGAGCGCCCGCAGGCTACCGGCCAGCAACCCCACCAGCACGGCCATCGTCAGGTCGTGGCGGTGTTCGAGCAGGTAGCCCAGCAGGCGCGCAAACGCGCCCAGCCCAATGGCCGCGCCCGCAACAAAGGTCAGCACGTAGGGGAAGTCGAGCGTGTTGAGGGCGTCGAGGGTAGGCGCGTAGAGGCCCAGCACTTCGAGCAGAAACGCGCCGCTCACGCCGGGCAGAATCATGGCGTTGATGGCGACGGCTGCGCTGCTGAAAATGCGCACGTAGGAAGGATCGGCCACGTTGGCCCCGCGCGGCAGGCCCGTCAGCAGGAACGCCACGGCCGCTCCGGCCAGCAGCACGGCATAGTGCCAGCTCGCGTGGTGGTGGCGCTCACGCCACGGAATCATCAGCGAGCCGGCCACGAGTCCGAAAAAGAGCGCGCGGCACTGCACGGGGTACGTTTCGAGCAGGTGCGGGATGAACAGCGCCCCCAGCTTGATGGCGAGCAGAATGCCCACGAGCAGCGGAACCACGAGTCCCCACTCGACGCCCTTGAAGCGCGCCCACGCCTGGCCGAAGCGTCCGCGAAAAGCCATTGTCGCGGCATCCACCACGCCTGCAATGGCCCCGATGAGGCGGCGGTAGATGCCGACGATGAGGGCCATCGTGCCCCCGCTCACGCCCGGAATGATGTCCGCGCCGCCCATGAGCAGGCCCTGGCCGAAGTGCAGAAGAAAGGGGCGCTTCATGCGATGCATATCGTGTTGGAAGTGGTTTGGGGGCCTGGCTCGGCGGAGCCGCAGGGCACAAAAAAAGGCAGGCGCGGAACGTCTGCCCTGGGAGGTTGCAAGCCGGTGGCGTCTAAAACTTGAGGCGGCTGCGCACGAGTGGATCGCTGTAGAGGTCGGGATACTGCTGCCGGAAGGCGTCGCGCGTCTGGGGGTCGAGCCGGAACGCCGTTTCGAGCGAGCGGATGGTGCTCTCGCGGTCGCCGACGGCGTAAAAGGCTTTGGCCTGCTGGAAGTACGCGCCCGCCCACAGCGGGGCCACCGTGCACGCCTCGCGGTAGGCTTCAAGCGCCTCGACAGTACGGTCGGCCTCGAAAAGCGTCTCGGCATAGTCGAGCCATCCCTCGCCGTTTTCCGGGTCCATGCGCACGACGGCGCGGTAGGCATCGAGGGCTTCTTCGAGGTGGCCGGCGTTGTAGAGGCTGTCGGCGCGGGCGTACCAGAACTCGCTCGTTTCTGGGCTCAGGTCGAGCGCCTTGGTAAAGCAAATGACGGCCTCCTCGAAGCGCCCGGCAGCATCGTAGCAGCAGCCCATGCCATACCACGCCTCGGCGTACTGGGGCTCGCAGCCCAGTGCCTGCTCGAAATACCCGATGGCCTGCCCGTAGAGCTGCTTTTCCTCGTAGGCGAGGCCCACGTTGTAGAACGTCGCCGCGTCCGGCCCTTCCAGTTCCACCACGCGCAGGTACGCCTCGATGGCCTCGTCGATTCGGCCCAGGTTGGCGAGGGCGTTGCCGCGGTTGTAATGCGCCGAGGCGAAATCCTCCTGGATGGCGAGGGCGAAGTCGTAGGCGTCGAGTGCCTCCTCGAACCGTTCCAGCCGGTTGAGCACGATGCCCTTGTTGTACCAGGCGTCGGGCGAGTAAGGGTCGAGGTCGAGGTGGCGGTTGTAGGCCACGATGCTCTCCTCGTCGCGCCCGAGCCGGTCGTAGCAGTAGCCGAGTTCGTAGTGGGCCTCGGGGTGCTCCGGGTTGAGCACGGTCACGCGCTCGAACAGGCCCACGGCCTGCTCCAGGTTTTCGGCGCGCTCGAACGTGACGCCCATGTTGAAAAGCGCGTCCTCGTTGAGCGGGTCGATGGCGAGGGCCTGCTCGTAGGCGGCGATGGCCTCGTCGCTGCGCCCCAGGTTGTCGAGCGCGAGCCCCTGGTTGACGATGGTCTCGGTGTCGTACGGGTTGAGCGAAAGGGCGCGGTCGTAGGCCAGCAGGGCGTCGGCGTGGCGGCCCAGCAGGCTCAAAAGGATGCCGCGCCGCATCCATCCGTCGGAGGCATAGGGTTGCACGCCCACGAGCCGGTCAATGGCCGCGAGGGCGTCCTCAAAGCGCCCCTGCTCGTAATAAGCAGTCGCTATCTCTTCCAGCGCGTGGGAGTCGAAATACGTGACGCGCCCCGATTCGTAGGCTTCGACGAGTTCCTGCAGTCGTTCTGCGTCGGCAGCGTCGTCCGCGTCGTCAAACTCAAAGTCGAACAGACCCATTCAGGCTTCGGATAGTTCAGACCGGATGGCCTGCGAAAGCCACTCCGGCCAAAAGGTTCACGGCAAGTATAGCGGGGCAGCGAGGGTAGGGCAAGTGCCGGCCCCATCTCTTTACGTTGCGCAAAATTCGCGCCGGGGGCGGGGTATTTTTGGAGTGATTCTGCTTGCGTCGCTCGCTGACGGTTGCGGGGTCGGATTTGTTTACCCTCTCAACGCTCCCGTTCTCCAGCCAACTCACCTTCCATGCTTCTCTCGTTTGAAGGCCTCGACGGCAGCGGCAAGACGACGCAGGCGCGGCTTCTGGAGGCGCGCCTGCGCGAAGAAGGATACCAGACGCTGCTCGTGCGCGAGCCGGGCGGGACGGCGCTGGGCGAGCAGGTTCGGGGCCTTTTGCTCGACCCGTCGCTCCACATAGCCCCTATGGCCGAGCTGATGCTGTTCTCCTCGGCCCGCGCCCAACTCGTGGCCGAGAAGGTGCGGCCCGCCCTCGAAGCCGGCACCGTCGTGCTGTGCGACCGCTTCTTCGATTCGACGCTGGCCTACCAGGGGGGCGGGCGCGGCGTGGCCCCGCTCGCGTGGTTGCGCGACTTCTGCCTCCACGTCACGGCGGGCCTGTTGCCCAGCCGCACCTATCTCGTCCGCGTTACGCCCGAAACCGCCTTTCAGCGCCGCGCTCACCGCCCCGCCGACCGCATGGAGGCCGGAGACGAGGCATACCACGCCCGCATTGCCGCCGCCTACGATGCCCTTGCCGCTGCCGAGCCGGCGCGGTTTTGCGTGCTCGACGGAGCCGCGTCACCGGAGGCGCTGCACGCCGCGCTCTGGGCTGACATCGCTCCTCGCCTGGCCGGAAACCCGCGCTGACACCGCCCGTTGCCCCGCCCATGCAGCACTTCTCCGAGCAGCACGTCGAGGAGGCCCGGACGCGCTTCCGGTCGTTTCTCAAGGAACGCGGGCAGCGCCAGACGCCCGAGCGCTTCGCCATCCTCGACGAGATCTACGCCATCGCCGAGCACATCGATGCGGATTCGCTCTACGCCCGGCTCAAAGGGAAAGGCGTGGCCGTCAGCCGTGCCACGGTGTACAACACGCTCGAACTGCTCGTGCAGTGCAGCCTCGTCGCCCGCCACCAGTTCGGACAGCATCAGGCGCGCTATGAACGCGCCTACAGCTACTGGCAGCACGACCACCTCATCTGCGTGGACTGCAACGAGATTTTCGAGTTCTGCGACCCGCGGCTCTACGCCATCCAGCAGATGATCGGGGACATCTACGGGTTTCAGATCGCCCAGCACTCGCTCAACCTCTACGGGCGTTGCCAGCGGCCCCAGTGCCCCAACCGCGCCGCAGGCGTGCAGGACTCTGCGAATCTCGCCCATCCCGCCTGAAGGGGCTTGCAAACGGGCCTGGCGTTTTGTTAGTTAGGCCTGATTTTGCTCTATTTATGCACCCCGCGCTGCGACACGGATTTTTGCTGGCCGCCCTTCTTCTGCTCTGCGGAGGGGCCGTAGCGCAGCAGGCGCGCCTGGCCGGGCACAAAGTCGAAAACGTGCAGAACCGGGTGCTTGTGACATGGCAGGCCGAACTGGAAGTGGATGTGGCCGCCTATGAACTGCGCCGCCGCACGCCCACGAGCACGGGCTTCGTGCTGCTCACGACGGTGGCCGCCCAGGGCGCGGGCAAGTCCTACGCCTTCACCGATGCCGATCTCTACAAGGAGATCAGCGCGATGGCGGACTACGAGCTGACGGCTGTGTACCGCAACGGCACGCGGCAGCTCCTCTTCACCGCGCAGGTGAACTACACGACGACGGGCCTCCGACGCACGTGGGGTAGCCTCAAGGCGATGTTTCAGTAGCGCGCAGAGGGGGCTGGCGGGGCTATCTTTACGGCCCCTGGAAAGCCCTCTTGCCCATGCGCCCCCTGTTGCTGCTCTTGCTTTTCGCGCCTGCCGCCGCCGCGCAGCGCGTGCCCCTCACGGTCGAGCAGATCATGCAAGACCCCAAAACGTGGGTGGGTGCGACGCCTACACCCGCTGGCTGGAGCGAAACGGGGGACGCCTTCTATTTTTACTGGAACCCCACTGGCAGCGCCCTTTCGGACTCGCTCTATCGCTTCCGGCGCGGGCAGGTGGCGTGGGAGAAGGTGCCGGCAGCCGAGCGGCGGCGGGGCATCGAGTTGTTCGACGGATGGCAGCACGGCGCGCACGTTTACACGTCTGATTTTCGCCGCAAAGTGTTCAACCGCGACGGCGACCTCTACGTGCTCGACCGGCAGACGGGCGCTGAAACACGCCTGACGAACACGCGCGTGCGCGAGGCAGGCGAGCGGTTCACCCCCGACGGTAGGGGCCTCGTCTACGAAGCGGACGGACAGCTCTACCGCGTAGACCTGGGTAGCGGTGCGCGGACGCAGCTTACCGACCTGCGCGAGGGCAATGCGCCGTCCGAGCGCAAGCGCACGCCGCAGCAGACCTATCTGGAAAAGCAACAGGAAGCCCTGTTCGGCTACATCCGCGACCGCAAGGCTGAGCGCGAGGCCCGCGAGGCAGCCCGCGAAGCCGATGCCGCCGCTGCACCCGCGCCGCCCACGTTCTACACCGGCAGCAAGCGCGTGGCACAGCTTCAGATCGACCCATCCGAGCGGTTCGTGACGTTCGCACTCGCCGACCGCGCCGACGATGCACCCACCGAAGTGCCCACATGGATCACCGAGAAAGGCTACGTGGAGATGCAGCGAGCCCGGCCCAAGGTGGGCGGGCCGCAGGGCACGATGGAGCTTTACGTGCAGGATACCCGGCGCGACACCACGTACCGCGTGGACTTCCACACGCTTCCGGGCACGTACGACGTGCCGGCCTACCGCCGCGAAATGGGCGAGGTCGTGGATTCGGCGAAAACGAAGCGGGCGCTCAGCGCCTTCGGGCCACGCTGGAGCCCGGACGGACGCTACGCCATTGTCGAGGTGCGGGCGGACGACAACAAGACCCGCTGGATCGCCCGCCTCGACCCCGCCACCGGCGCGCTCACCGTGCTCGACGTGCAGCAGGACGACGCCTGGATCGGCGGGCCGGGCTTGGGCTGGCTGGGCGGCAGCACCTTCGGGTGGCTACCGGATGGAAAGCACTTCTACTTCCAGAGCGAACGGTCGGGCTACAGCCACCTCTACGTGGCCGACGCCGAGACGGGCGCGGTGCGGGCCGTCACCGCCGGCACGTTCGAGGTGAGCAGCCCCGAACTGTCGCGCGACGGCAAGACGTTCACGTTTGTCTCCACCGAAGCCTCGCCTTTCGAACAGCACGTGTACCAGGTTGCGGTAGAGGGTGGAGCGCGCACGCGCCTCACCGCCGAGGCAGGCCACCACGGCTTCTCGCCCGACCCGCGCGGCGAGACGCTCGTTACGCTTTTCAGCCAGGCCAACCGTCCGCCCGACCTGTTCGTGCAGCCGCTCGGCAAACGGGGAGATCGCACCCGCATCACCGACTCGCCCACCCCGGCGTGGGTGGCGTACCCGTGGCGCGACGCCGAGATCATTGAGATTCCGGCCTCTGATGGGGCGAAGGTACCTGCCCGCATCTACCGGCCCGCAACGCCCAACGGGGCTGCCGTCCTGTTCGTCCACGGCGCGGGCTACCTGCACAACGTGCACCGGGGCTGGAGCAGCTACTTCCGCG
>CBDUBO010000074.1:0-8393 GCA_965365405.1 uncultured Rhodothermales bacterium
CGGGCTTTGCGGGCGTGCGCATCATGGAAAGCCGCGAGAACTACAACCGCCAGCACCAGAACATCAGAACGGAAAACGGCATCCAGTACGGCGATGTGGTCGAGGGCGTAGACTTCGATTATGCGGCCAAGATGACCGCCCTCAACGCCGTTACGCTGGCTTCGCTGGCCTGGGCCCCGCCCGCGCCCGACACCGTCCGCATCGGCGGGGCGGTGAGCCCTTCGACGACGCTGGAATGGTCGGCGGTTGAAGACCCGAACCTGGCGGGCTACGTCGTCCTGTGGCGCGACACAACGGCCCCGCAGTGGCAGCACCGGCGCTACGTGGGCAACACCACGCGCTTCACGCTCGAAAACGTCGTCATCGACGACTACTTCTTCGGCGTCGCAGCGGTGGGCAGAGATGGAAACGAAAGCCTGGTCGTCTTCCCGACCGAGATGATGCGGTAGCGCGCGTCAGGCCTTGCGCTGCGCTTCCAGCCAGCTGGCGTCGAGCAGGTCTTTTGCGCGCCCGGTTGCGCGCTTGTTCTGGATGAGCAGTTCCGCGCTGATCACGCCGACCTCCAATTCGCCCAGTACGACGTTCCGGCGGGTGGGCCACGCTTTCTCGAAATCCACCCCGCTGAGCGAAGTCAGAATATCGATGCGGTTCGGGGCGATACCGATCTGAAACACCACGTCAGGCTCGGTAAACGTGGTCGGATTTAGGCCGGCGAGCGGGGCACCAAAGCGGGCAAGGCTGCGGAACACCCGCTCGGCGTTGTCCGCGTCTGCGCGTACCCAGAGGTCTATATCACCCGTGGCACGTGGCAGGCCGTGCGCCGCGAGGGCATAGGCCCCAACGACGAGAAACTCAACCTTTTCCTCGGCGAAGATGGACAATATGTCTTGATAGTCTGGACTGAGCACGATCGGGGTCGAGAAAGGCCCACGCGCTCTGCGTCATCGGCCACACGGCCAGTATCCGCTCGGCAGGCGTGGCATCGGCGAAATCATCCGGTGGGGCGTCCGAGAGGCGGGTGATGCGCACCGTTTTGCCGGGCACAGCAGGCGTAGGATGAGGGTGTGGGGCAGACATAATCGCGCAACGCACAGTGACACGCATGGTTTTGGGCCAGGATAGCCCTGGCTGCGTCGCGGCGGCGGGCAAAGATGGAAACGAAAGCCTGGTCGTCTTCCCGACCGAGATGATGCGTTGAGCCGCCAGTCCTTGCAGGCCGATAGTGGATGGCGGCATGGGAAAAGCGGTGGGTGTTATACCATCTGCCCGATGAGCCTGTACTTTAGTGCCTGATCGCTTACCGGGATCCTGTCTATGCCTGCTCAGCCCGTCCGCCAGATTCTCGTCGTGCTCACGCTGCTGCCCCTCGCGGCCTGTAGCGGGCCCCAAAACGCCATCACCGGCCCTGCTGCCCCACCTCCGGAAGCTACAGCCGGGTTGGAAGCGCTCTACTGGGCGCGGCAGGACAGTGCCCGCGCCGACTTCACCGACGCCGACGTGGACTTTATGGCTGGCATGATCGGCCACCACGCCCAGGCGCTCGTCATGTCCCGGCTTGCGCCCGCCAACGGGGCCAGCCCGGCGGTGCAAACCCTGGCCGCCCGCATCATCAACGCGCAGAACGACGAGATCGCCACGATGCAGCAGTGGCTGCGCAGAAGGGGTCAGCAGGTGCCTGAGGTCCACATCGAAGGGCTCAAGCTCATGGTGCATGGGGGCGGGCATCACCACCACCACATGCCGGGTATGCTCACCGATGCCCAACTCGAAGAACTGGCCGCGGCAAAGGGCCCGGCATTCGACCGCCTGTTTCTGGCCTACATGATCCAGCACCACAGCGGAGCCGTCACGATGGTAGACGAACTGTTCGCTACCGACGGCGCGGGGCAAGACGAGGCGGCTTTCAAGCTGGCCTCCGACATTCACGTGGATCAGCTTACCGAGATTGCCCGGATGCAGCGCATGCTCGATGCGCTCACAGCGTCCGCCGAGAAACGCTGAGCGCCCGCTTTCAACCCGACTTCCATTCTACCCTCCAGGCTTCCATGACGAACCACTGCCCCCCCTCCCGCCCGCTCCTGCCGCAGACGTTTCTGCTGGTTCTGCTGACGCTCTCCCTGATGGGAATGGCGGCGTGCGCCTCGCAGCCTACAATGTTGGGTGGCACGGAATCAGGGCCGGTGCCGCTCCAGGTGACGCCTCCAACGCCTGACCCGCGCGTCGGGCTCGCGCCGGGCCTGTTCGATGCGGGCCAGGCCATCTGGAACCTGCGGTTGCTCTCGGCCACGCCGCCGCCCCAGGCGTTCGTCGGCGTCACCAACTCCGACCTGGCGTTTACCGGCTCGTACGCCATCCAGGGCAACTACAACGGCGTCATGGTGTGGGACATCTCCAACCCCGCCGCGCCTACGCTCGTGACGGAATATGTCTGCCCGGCCTCGCAGAGCGACGTGTCGGTGTACGAAAACCTCCTTTTCGTTTCGGGCGAGGGGCTGGGCGGGCGGCTCGACTGCGGCACGGGAGGCGTGCGCGAAACGGTGAGCCGCGACCGCCTGCGCGGCATCCGCATTTTCGACATCAGCGACATTCGGAATCCCGCCTACGTGGGCAACGTGCAGACGTGCCGCGGTTCGCACACGCACTCGGTGCTCAAAGACCCGGACGACGATGAGAACGTGTACATCTACGTGTCGGGCTCGGCCCCGGTGCGTCCGGCCGACGAACTGGCCGGCTGCTCGGCTGCTGCGCCGGACGAAGACCCCGCAACGGCGCTGTTTCGCATCGAAGTGATCAAGGTGCCTCTGGCCCATCCCGAGCAGGCCGCCATCGTAAGCTCGCCGCGCATCTTCGAGAACCTCATGGCACCCCCTGAGCACGGGCTGGCCCCGGCCGATATCGCGGCCATTGAGGAGGCACGGGCCAGGGGCGAGTTTGTCGCCGAGATTTTCGGGCAGCCGCGGGTGCTGCCCTCCCGCATGACGACCCCGTTGCTGGCAGACATCGTAAAACAGCGCGGTGGCACGGGCGCGCCCACGGCCGCCGACAGCGCCGCGCTCCGAGCCGCGCTGCCCGCCATGATCGCGCAGCGCTTCGGGGCGCGCGACGAAACAGGGCCGCAGCCCGGCCCCACGCAGTGCCACGACATCACCCTCTACCCAGCCATCGGCCTGGCCGGTGGGGCCTGTGAGGGTTACGGGCTCCTGCTCGACATTTCCGACCCGGCCAACCCCCGGCGTATGGATGCCGTGGCAGACTCAAACTTCTCCTACTGGCACTCGGCCACGTTCAGCAATGACGGCACCAAGGTGCTCTTTACCGACGAATGGGGCGGCGGCAACCAGGCCAAGTGCCGCGCCACCGACCCGCCGGAGTGGGGTGCGAACGCCATCTTCACGCTCAAAAACGGGAAGATGGATTTCCAGAGCTACTACAAGCTCTCGGCCCCGCAAACGACGACGGAAAACTGCGTCGCCCACAACGGCTCGCTCATCCCCATTCCAGGGCGTGATGTGATGGTGCAGGCGTGGTACCAGGGCGGCATCTCCATCTTCGACTGGACGGATCCGGCGCGGCCTGTCGAGATTGCCTACCACGACCGGGGCCCGGTACGCTCGGACGAGATGGTGTCGGCGGGAAGCTGGTCGGTGTACTGGTACAACGGCGCCATCGTGAGTTCGGAGATCGCGCGTGGGCTCGACATTTTCGAGCTGGTGCCCAGCAGCGCACTTTCGGCCAACGAAATAGCAGCGGCTCGGACGGTACGCCTGGACTACCTCAACGCGCAAGGGCAGCCGAAATTCGAGTGGCCGGCCAGCTTTGTGCTGGCCCGTGCTTACCTGGACCAGCTCGAACGCCACCGGGGCCTCGCAGCCGGCCGGATCGCGTCGGCGCGTCAGGCGCTCAGCGCGGCCGAGTCCGCTTCGGCAGCGGCCCGAAGCACGGCGCTGACCGCGCTCGCCACTTCGCTCAGTGAACAGGCCGCCTCGGCGGCCGATGCCGCCAAGGTGCGGCAACTGGCCGACGCGGTGCGGCAACTCGCAACGGCTGCTCCCTAGGCACTTTTGGCGACCTGCTGTAAGCCTGTAGGGCACAGCTTCAGCACAGGGCAGCGCTCGCAGGCGGGGTTGTAGTAAAAGCAGCACTTCTGCCCGTGCAGCATGAGCGCCTCGTGGTGGTCGTACACCTGCTGGGCGCTCCACCCCTCGGGCAGCAGCCCTTCCAGGTGCGCGTGCGAGGCCGCTTCGCCCATTTTTGGCGGCACGAAGCCGAGGCGCTGCGCCACGCGGTAGTGGTGCGTATCAACAGGGAGTGCGGGGCGGCGGAGCGAGCTGAAAAGAAGCACGGCGGCACTCGTCTTGGGGCCGACGCCGGGAATCTTTTCGAGCCACGCCCGCGCCTCATTTACCGGCATTGCGGCCAGGAAATCGAGCGAGAGCGTGCCGCGACTGTCGCGGACGTAGCGCAGAGCGTGCCGGATGCGCGGGGCTTTCTGCTCGGGCCACGTCGCCGCCGCGATGGCTGCTTCGATGGCCTCCACGGGCGCGTCGGCCACGGCATCCCACGTGGGCAACTGGGCCACGAGCGCACGATACGCCCGCCCGGAGTCCGCGTTTTTCGTCCGGTGCGACAGCAGTGCCGATACCAGTTCGGCCAGCGGGTCTTTGTCAGAGAAGAACGCGATAGGGCAGCCGTAGGTGGCGCACAGCGTTTCGTGCACCACCAGCAGGCGGGCACGCTCGGCCTCAGCCGCGTCCATTTTGCATGAGGCGCTGGACGCCGCTGAGGGGGAGCCACAGCCATTCCGGACGGTGCGAGGCTTCGTAGCGCACTTCGTAGAGCGCCTTCTCGACGAGATAAAGTCGCAGGAGGGCATCCCGGTAGGCGACGCCCGGAAGAAGCGCCTCAATGCCGCCAACGCCGTAATAGGCATCAAGAAACGCCTGCTGTGCAGCTTCGACGGTAAGGGCCGTCCACTCCTCGGCGTGCTCGATGGAGGCTGAGCGCGCTGCCCAGTTGACGGCGTAGTCGAACGAGCGCAGCATCCCGGCCACGTCGCGTAGCGGGCTGTCGCGCTCACGCCGTTCTTCGAGTGGGCGCGTCGGCTCGCCCTCGAAGTCGAGGATGAACACGTCGTCGGCGGCGACAAGGGTCTGTCCCAGGTGGTAGTCGCCGTGAACACGGATGCGGACGCCGGCGTCGGCGTGGCGCAACTCTTCGAGCGACGCCTCGGTGCTGTCCCACACCTGCGGGTCGAGCTTGTCCGCGGGCACGAGCGGACGCGTGGCTTCGAGGGCTGCGCGCACACGGCTGATGAGCGCGTTGCGCGAGGCGTCCGTGGTGGCCTGCGGAGCCAGGTCAGGGCGCGTGCCGCGTCCCAGCGCGAGGTGCAACTCGGCGGTGCGCACGCCGAGGGTGCGGGCAAAGCCGATCAGTTCGGGCGCGATCTCTTCCGTCCACGCCCCCATCGGGTCGTGGGGCAGGGGCTGGCTGCCCACGCGGCTGAAGACGCGGCGACTCAGTTCGAGCGCACGCGCCCAGCCATCCTCCTCGGCAGCCACGGCCTGCTGGGCAATCGCCAGCAGCATCGTCTGGTCGGGCCGCTGGAAGGCGAGGGTGCCCCTGAGCTGCGGCACGAAGGGGAAGCCCGCTTCGGTGAGGTGCTGCAAGAGTTCAGCCTCAGGGTTAAATCCCGGCTCGACACGGCGAAACAGCTTGACGAAGTAGCGCTCGTCGAGGATGGCGGCGCTGTTGGACTGCTCGCCGGCCAGCAGGCGCACCGTTTCGCCGGGAATATTCGTGGCCAGGTCAGGGACGTAGAAGCCCTGGAGCGAGCGCCCCTTGGCACCCGCGCCCCACCACCGCGCGAACAGGCGCCAGAAGTCGGGGCTGGCCGCGCCATCGATAAGCAGGCGGCGTCCGCCCGGACCTTCCACCTCGGCCAGTGCGGCAGCGGGCCGCTCCTGCCGGATGCGGGCGGCCTCGTCGCCGTCCACGAGCATGAGGGGAAGCTGATACGTGGCCGTCTGGCCCTCCGTCGTCACGTCCAGCAGCGTCAGGTAGAGCGGGATGGGGTCGCGCACGAGGCGGACGGCGTCGCGCAGTCGGACCGACGGGGCGGCGCCGCCTTTACCCCCGAACCAGCGCTGCCGCAGCAGGAAGTCGGGTAGCAGCACTTCGAAGCGCGAGATGCCCTCGCCACCCGCCATCGTGGGGATGAGAAAGTCGTGCAGCCCTTCGGCTACTGCGAGCACGGGCAGTTCGGTGGGCACCGCCTCGTCCGGCTCTTCCTGCACCGCTGCGGGCGGCTCGGCGGCGACGGGCTGCAGGCCCAGCCAGAAAAAGCCGTAGGGCGCGAGCGTGAGGTGGTAGGGTTCGCTACCAAAAGCCGGGAAGTGCGACTGGCTGAACAACTCGACGGGCACCTGCCCCGTCAGGTCGCGCGTGGGAAGCTGGACGGACTGCGCGAAGCGCGAGAGGTTGGCCACGACCAGCACCCGCTCGCCCTCGTATTCGCGCACAAAGGCGAGGATGGCCGCGTTGGGCACGTCGAGGATCTCCATCGTGCCGCGCCCGAACACGCGCCCGAACTGCTTTCTGATGGCCAGGATGCGACGTGTGAAGTGCAGCAGCGAATGGGCGTCGGTTTCGGCGTCCTCAACGTTGACGAACTCGTACGAATACGGCCCCCGGTCGATGGCGGGCATGAACAGGCGGTGGTGCGAGGCGCGCGAGAAGCCACCGTTTTTGTCCGGACTCCACTGCATGGGCGTGCGCACGCCGTTGCGATCGCCCAGAAACGGGTCGTCGCCCATGCCGATCTCGTCGCCGTAGTAGAGCACGGGGCTGCCCTTGAGCGAGAGCACGAGCGCGTTCATCAGTTCGATGCGGCGGCGGTCGCCTTCGAGAAGGGGCGCGAGGCGGCGGCGGATGCCCACGTTGATGCGGAAGCGTGGGTCGGCGGCGTAGGCGTTCCACATGAAGTCGCGCTCCTCGTCGGTCACCATTTCGAGCGTGAGCTCGTCGTGGTTGCGCAGGAACAGCGCCCACTGCGCGTCTTCAGGGATGTCGTCCGTCAAGCGCAGCATCTCGACGAGCGGGCGGCGGTTTTCGCGCATGAGGGCCAGGTACATGCGCGGCATGATGGGGAAGTTGAAGGCCATCTGCACGCCCGCGCCGCCAGCGAAGTAAGGAAGCGTGTCCTCTGGCCACTGGTTGGCCTCGGCCAGCAGCACCTTGCCTGGCCCATAGCGCTCCTCGATTTTCGAACGCAGCACCGTCATATAGTCGAGCGTTTCGGGCAGGTTTTCGCACGACGTGCCCTCGCGCTCGAACAGGTAGGGCACGGCGTCGAGCCGCAGGCCGTCCACGCCCATGTCGAGCCAGAAAAACATGACCTCTTCCATGGCCGCGCGCACCGCCGGGTTGTCGTAGTTGAGGTCGGGCTGGTGCGAGAAAAAGCGGTGCCAGTAGTACTTCTGGGCGCGGGCGTCCCACGTCCAGTTGCTGCTTTCGGTGTCGGTAAAGATGATGCGGACGCCGGCGTAGCGGTCGGCCGTGGGGCTCCAGACGTACCAGTCGTGCTTGTCGGAAAGCGGGTCGCGGGCCTCCTGAAACCACGGGTGCTGGTCTGAGGTGTGGTTGAGCACGAGCTCGGTCACGACGCGCATCCCGCGCCCGTGGGCCTCGTCGAGAAAAGCCTTGAAGTCGTCCATCGTGCCGTGGACGGGCAGGATGGAGTAGTAATCGGCGGTGTCGTAGCCGTCGTCGCGCAGCGGGCTCTGGAGAAAGGGCAACAGCCAGAGCGTGTTGACGCCGAGGGATTCGAGGTAGGGCAGCTTTTCGCGCAGCCCCGCAAAGTCGCCGAAGCCGTCGTTGTTGGCGTCGAAAAAGGATCGGACGTGCAGTTCGTAGATGACGGCGTCTTTATACCAGAGCGGGTCGGTGAGAAAGCTGGAGGTGGGCATAGGGGGCAGCGGGGTGAGATAACCCCTTTCCTACCCGGCCCCGGCGGAAGCGGTTCAGTACAGGAGGCGGTACGGGTGCGGTTTAACGTTCCCGGTGCGTAACGAAAGCAAGATGGGCGGCGCCAGAAACGAAAAAACGCCCCGACAGCCAGGGCCGTCGGGGCGTGGGGCAAAACGCCGTGCCGGATTACATCCGGTTGTGGTAAGCGTTGTACTCTGCAAGCGACACGCGGCCGTCGCCGTCGGTATCGTACATGGCCATCTCAACATCGGTGATGTTGGCGCGGTACTCGGCGTCGTTGAGGAATCCGTCGCGGTCGGCATCCCAGGTTTCGAACATATTGCCTTCGGGCTCGCCGGGCTCGTCAATGATTTCGCCGTCGCCGATCACGTCCTCACGGTCTCCTGGAGGAGCACCTTCTTCCATGG
>CBDUBO010000075.1:0-8320 GCA_965365405.1 uncultured Rhodothermales bacterium
CGGCCGCGTGCAGTTGGTACTCGGCCGTGTCGTCGTCCAGCGACAGCGCCTGACGGCCGGTGGCGGCGCCGAGCACCCGCACCGCCAGCGTGCCCCGCTCGATCGCCAGCACCGTCCGTCCGTCCGGCGCGACCTGCACAATGCCACTACCCGCCGAGCCGAGCCAGGCCGTGCCATCGTCCGCCACGGCGACGGTGCCGAAGTCGCCGGCAGTGCCCAGCAAATCAGGCCGCTGCTGCCGGTCGTACACCGTCCACGTGCCGTCCGGGTCGCGCTTCTGAAAGCCCTGCCCGCCGCCGCCGCTGCTGCTCGTCCAGAGGGTACCATCGGAAGCGAATTCCAGGTCGATCACGACGTTGTAGCCCGATCCAGGCGGCGCGACGTAGCGCTTGAACGTGATGGGATCGGCTCCAAGCACGGCCAGGCTCTCGCGCGCGTCGGCAGCGATGATTTCACTCCCCACGAGCACGGCGTCCTGGGCGACGAGAAACGACGACGGGCCGGGTGCAGACGGCTGCAAACGCTGCGCGGAGCCATCGGGCCGGAGCACGATAAAGGCGAAGCGCTCCTGAGCCAGCAGCAGGGTTTCGGTGGCGAAGAGGTTGAACACCTCGCTGCCGGCAAAGCCCAGCGCCTGCCACGTGCCATCGGTGCGGCGGACGTACAGGTCGGTGGCGGCGGCCACGTGGAGGCGCCCGCCGAACACAGCCAGCCCGCGCGTGGCACCGGGCGGCAAGCCGGCACCGGGTAGCTGCCACGAGGCCGGATCTTGCAGGTTACGCCCGTCGAGGGGGCCAGCGATGAGGCCGTCGGCGGTGCTCACCCACAGCGTGCGCACGCCCCCGGCTCCGGGGGCCACGGCCACGTCGTACACCTCGGTGCCGGGCGTGAGCGGGCCAAGCTGGCTGTAGGTGTCACGCACCTCGCGCCGCACGGGGTCGAAGACGACGACGCCGAAGGCCGTGGCCACGAAGAGCGAGTCGCCCACGACGCGCAAGCGCCTCACCCCCCGGTCGCTGAAGCGCTCGGCCCGCGCGATGTCGCGGAAGGACGCGACGGTGCCCGTGGCCGGGTCGAGGCGGTCGAGTACGCCGCTACTGTACCCGATCCACACGGCCTGCCGCCGGGCGTCGTAGGCGATGGCGGCGGCACGCGTGTCCGAGAGGCCGTCGGTGAGGGTGTAGCGCGTAAAGGCGTCCCCGGCCGGCGCGTAGCGGAAGACACCGCCTTCCGTTGCCGCCCACACGGCACCGGGCGCGGCAGAAAGCTGCCCCACGTCGCGCAGGGAGGCCTGGGCTTCCCAGGTAACGGGTTGAGCAACGGTGGCGGCGGCGAACAGCGCCGTCAGCCCGCAGAAAAGCGCAAGCGTACGCATGGCAAACCGGATCAGCAGGGGGTCCGCACAGGCGGGCCGGTGAACGGAACAGGAGGCGTAGCGCTGATCGGGTGCGGAGGGGGGCGGGTTTAGAGCTGTTCGATGAGGTTGGCCATCTCGATGGCGGCCACGGCCACCTCGGCCCCCTTGTTGCCGGCCTTGGTGCCCGCCCGCTCGATGGCCTGCTCGATGGTTTCGGTGGTGAGCACGCCGAAAAGCACGGGCACGCCCGTGTCGAGCGCCACGCGTGCCGCCCCGCTGGCGGCCTGCGCAGCCACATGGTCGAAGTGCGGTGTCGCCCCGCGAATGATGGCTCCGAGCAGCACCACGGCGTCGTAAGTGCCGGTTTCGGCGAGGCGGCGTGCCACGAGCGGCAGTTCGAACGCGCCCGGCACCCACGCCACCGTCACCCGGTCCATGTCGGCCCCGTGCCGCCGGAGCGCGTCGAGCGCGCCGTCGAGCAGGCGCTGCGTGATGAAGTCGTTGAAACGACTCACCACGAGGGCAAAGCTGCGATCCTGAGCCGTCAGGCTCCCTTCGACGATGTCGGGCATGGCGGGCGCGTAGAGGGCGGAATGATACTCCCCCGCCCCCACCCCACGCAAGGCAGTTGGGCGTAGGCCGCGAAGAGACCCGCGCCCAACGGGAACAGCCGCCTTCTTTAAGGCGGCGTCGGCACAGGCCGATAATTGATGCGAACACACGCTATTCTACCCCGACACCCTCATGCACTCGCGCCTCGACATTGTCCCTACCGGGCGAGAACAGACGTTTTCCAGTGACCAGATCATCGTCAGCAAGACGGATCTGAAAGGGAAAATCACCTACGTAAACACTGTATTTACAGACGTGTCCGGCTATAGCGAGGAAGAGTTGATCGGGGCCGCGCACAGCATCATACGCCACCCGGCCATGCCGCGCAGCGTTTTTCGGCTGCTGTGGGAGCGCCTCGAAGCAGGCCACGAGGTGTTTGCCTACATCGTCAACCTATGCAAGAACGGCGACCACTACTGGGTCTTCGCGCACGTCACGCCTACGTTCGACGCGCAGGGGCGCATCACGGGCTACCACTCCAACCGGCGCACGGCGGAGCCGCGCGCGGTGGCAGCGGCAGAAGGGCTTTATGCCCGCCTGCGCGACGTGGAGGCGCGTGAAGGCAGAAAGGCGGAAGCTGCCCGCGCCGGTCACACCGAACTCGAACGCATTCTCGCCCACGCTGGGCAGACGTACGACGCGTTTTCCTGGTCGCTCTAAACACCCTCCCTTCCATGCTGAAATCCTTGATCTCCCACCTGCGCGCGTCCCACCCGCTGGCGCAGGAGAACAGGCGTCTGCGTGCCGAGATGGCGCGACGCGACGATGCACTTCGCCTCATCGCCGACGTGTGCCGGGCCGCCGCCAGCGGCGACCTCGAACCGCGTGTGCTGGGCGTGCGCAGCCAGGACGCCGTGGGCGAGGTGGCGCACTCCATCAACCACCTGCTCGACCTGACCGATGCGTTCGTGCGCGAATCCACCGCATCGCTGTCGGCGGCCAGCGACGGACGCTTCTACCGGCGCTTTCTCGAACGCGGAATGCTGGGCAGCTTCCAGGCCGGCGCGCGGGCCATCAACGGCGCAGCGGGCGAGATGGAGGCCAAAACCAACGCCCTCGAAGAGGTGAGCGTGCTGCTCCACGAGATGGCCGAGGGCGATTTTACCGGCCACCTCACTGGCACCTACAGCGGGGCATACGCGCGCCTCCAGCAAAACCTCAACGGCATGACGGCCTCGCTGCGCGCGATGCTGGTGCAGATCCGCGACACCTCCGGGCAGATTGCCGCTTCCAGCGCCGAAATCCGCGACACGAGCAGAATGCTCTCCGGCACGGCAGAGGAAACGTCGCACCAGGTGCAGAGCGTGGCCGCCGCCAGCACCCAGGCCGGCCAGAACGTCCAGACCGTCGCCGTGGCAGCGGAGGAAATGTCCGCCAGCATCCAGGAGATCAGCCGCCAGTTGCACGATGCGCACCTGATGGGCGAGGAAGCCACCCGCGCCACCGCCCGCACCGTGGAAGCGATGGGCACGCTGGGAAGGCACTCGGCGGACATCGGCGAGGTAGTGGGCCTGATCACCTCCATTGCGCGCCAGACGAACCTGCTCGCGCTCAACGCCACCATCGAAGCGGCGCGGGCCGGCGAAGCCGGCAAGGGGTTCGAGGTGGTCGCCCACGAGGTCGGCAAGCTCGCCACGCAGACCGCTGCCGCCACCGACAGCATTGCGGCCAAGGTGCAGGGCATCCAGGCCCACATCGAGGCGGCCTCCGGCGGCATTCAGGAGATGGCGGGGGTGGTGGAAAGGCTGAGCGCGGTAAACGCCTGTGTGGCTACGGCCATGGAAGAGCAAACCGCCGTGACGGGCGAGATTGCGCGGAACGTGAACGAGGCCGCACGAGGTACCGAAGAAGCAGCGCGAGGCGTGGAGGTGGTGGCCGAGGCGGCGCTGGCTACGGCGGGCGGTGCCGTGCAGAGTCTGACAGCGGGCGAGCGCCTGGCCGAGATCGCTACTTCGCTCGAACAACTGGTGCGCCGGTTCCGCACGGAAGCCGCACCCTCTGCGGTGCCTCAGTTCGCCGTGCCCCGCCGCACGCTGGCCTGAGCAGTACACAGGTGCGGCGAAAGCTGGCCAGCGGCAGCAAAAAGGGAGCACCTCTTTCGAGGTGCTCCCTTGCTTTCATTCAGCAGGTAGCGCGCTCAGGCCGGCTCAGCCACGCGCTCGCGCAGCGCGCGCACGATGGCGTCGCTGAAAGCCGGGAGATCGTCCGGCTTGCGGCTCGTGATGAAGTTGCCGTCTTCGACGAGCGGCTCGTCCACCCAGTTGGCACCAGCGTTCTTCATGTCGGTCTGGATGGACTTGTAAGAGGTCATGCGGCGGCCCTTCACCGCGCCGATCTCGATCAGCGTCCACGGGCCGTGGCAGATGGCGGCGACGGGCTTGCCGGCGTCCACGAAGTGGCGGATGAAGTCGAGCGCTTTGCCGTCGATGCGCAGCAGGTCGGGGTTGATCTGGCCGCCGGGCAGCACCAGCGCGTCGTAGTCTTCGGGGCGGGCGTCGTCGAGCGTTTTGTCTACGGGGTATTTGCTTCCCCAGTCGTCTTTTGCCCACGCCTTGATCTGGCCCTTTTCGGGCGAGACGATGTGGGCGGTCGCGCCGGCATCCTCGACGGCCTTCTTGGGCTTGGCCAGCTCCGATTCCTCGAAACCATCGGTGGCGAGAAAGGCGACGCGGGCGTCTTTGAGGTCGGTGTTCATCTATCGTATGGGGTTGGTTCTTGGAGACTTACTACCCCTGTTACATGGGTTGCCCCTGCCTGCTGTTTCGGCCTGCCCGTGAACGCCGCGTTACGACTCGGCGGGCAGCGCGGGTGGTGCCGGAGGCGGCGGGTGGCGTATTCTGCTGCCCTTCCGAACGCCTCCTCCTTTCCAGACCATGCTCCGCTTTCTCCTGACCCTGCGCGGTGCCCTCGTGGCGGCCCTCTTCCTCCCGCTCGCGCTCGCGGCACAGCCCCGCACCGACGCAGCAGCGGTACACTACGACGTTTCGTGGCCCAACGCCGTCCAGCACGAAACAGAGGTCGTCGTGACGGTAGGCGGCCTCGACCCCCAGACGCCGCTGGAGGTGGTCATGCCCCGCGCCTCACCTGGCCGCTACGCCCTCCACGAGTTCGCCAAGAACGTGTACCGCGTTTCCGCCACCGACGGAGCCGGACGCGCCCTCCCCCTGCACCGGCCCAACCCGTACGAATGGCGCGCTGAGGGGCACGACGGCACCGTGCGCTTCCGCTACACCGTCTTCGCCAACCACGCCGACGGCACCTACGCGGGCG
The DNA here is from genome assembly GCA_965365405.1 of uncultured Rhodothermales bacterium. Classification (GTDB taxonomy): domain Bacteria; phylum Bacteroidota; class Rhodothermia; order Rhodothermales; family BA12; genus CBDUCD01. The sequence continues at coordinate 5,240 of CBDUBO010000075.1, forward strand.
TGGACTCGTCGCACGCGCATTTCAACATGCCGGCGGCCTTCGTGTATGCGCGTGGCCTGGAAGAGCGGCCCATCCGCATCACCTTCCACCCCATCAACCGCTGGAAAGTCGCCACGCAGCTTCTGCCCACCAGCGACCCGCACACGTTTACCGCGCCCGACCTCCAGTACTTCATGGACTCGCCCACCGAGTTGAGCGACCATACGCTGCTCGAATGGCGCATGGGGCCCGACGGCGCGGCGCACTACCGGATGGCCCTCCACCACACCGGCACGCAAGCAGAGGCCGAGGCCTACGCCGAGATGGCGCGCAAGGTGATCGCCGAGCAGGCCGCCGTTTTCGGCGAGTTGCCCCGCTTCGACTACGGCACCTACACCTTTCTGGCCGACTACCTGCCGTGGGTTTTCGGCGACGGCATGGAGCACCGCAACTCCACCATCCTCACCAGCACCGGCGCGCTCGAAGGCAATGGGGCGCTGCGCCTGCTCGGCACCCTCGCCCACGAGCATTTCCACGCCTGGAACATGGAGCGGCTGCGCGACGACGCCCTCGAACCGTTCGACTTCGACCAGGCCAATATGTCCGAAAACCTGTGGTTCGGCGAGGGCTTCACGAGCTACTACGACGGCCTCACGCGCGTGCGCGCCGGCCTGATGCCGCTTGAACAGTACGCCGCCGAGATGGCGGGCAACCTCAACGCCGTGCTCGGCTCGCCTGCCCGCGCCTACCGCGGCCCCGCCGACATGAGCCGCATGGCCCCGTTCGTGGACGCGGCCGTTTCCATCGACCAGACGAACTACAACAACACCTTCGTCTCGTACTACACCTGGGGCGAGGCACTTGGCTTCGGGCTCGACCTCTTGCTGCGGCAGCGCTACGATAAAACGCTGGACGACTACATGCGGGCGCTGTGGCAGCAGTACGGCAGCCACCAGAACGCCACCACACCCGCGCGCCCCTACAGCCGCGCCGACCTTGAACGGGTGCTGGGCGAAGTAGTGGGCGACAGCGCCTTTGCCGCCGACTTTTTCGGGCGCTACGTGGACCGCGGCGGCGCGCTCGACTACGCGGCGCTCGTGGAGGCGGCAGGGTTGGTGCTGCGACCCGCCCGCGCGAATCAGGGATTTTTCGGCGCACTCGCCCTTCAGGCTGATACCGTCGGTGCGCGCATCGTGCGGCCCGTGCCGCCCGGCAGCGCTGCCGCAACGGCAGGGCTGGCCTCGGGAGACCGCTTGGTGAGCATAGACGGCGTGCGCACCGCGTCTGCCGAGGCTGTTTCAAACGCGCTCGCGGGCAGGCGTCCCGGCGACGTGGTCACGGTCGTGTACGGGCAGGGGGGCGTGGTGCGGACGGTTCGGGTGGCGCTCCAGCCCGACCCGGCGCTCGAACTGGTGACGTTTGAAGAGGCGGGCCGTCCGGTCACGCCTGCCATCCGCGCCTTCCGCGAGGCGTGGCTCGGCTCGAAGGCAGAGGGGCAGTAGGCAGCACCTTCAACCCTCCTGCGGAGGCGCGGGGTTTTCGGCTTCGGCCCACCAGTCGGCGTAGGGCGTGTTGCGGGCCAGGCGGCGGTTGTAGTCGGGCGTGCCGTCCGTCCACCATACCGGGCCGCGCTCTCCCAGCGCCACTTTCGCTTCGTGGACGCGCTGCCGGGCGCTTTTGAGCGCCGCCGCGTCGCGGGTGCGCTGCGCCCGGCCCACGTCGCGGCGCGCCTGCATGAGTGCCCGCGTCAGCCGCGCCCGCTCGTCGTTTTCCAGGGCGGGGTTGGTGGTGCGCCACAGCCGCCCCTTCACCACGAAGTAGCGCCCATCGGGCGTGACGGGGTATTTCACCCGTTCAGACGCGGTAGAGGTAGCTCAGCTTGACGAAAAAGCCGTCGCCGGCGCGGCGCAGCCGTCCGAATCGGAACGTGTCGGGCTCGTCGAGCAGGCTGCCGTAGCCGAGGAAAAAGACGGTGCCGGGCGTGGGCCGGTAGGAAACCAGACCGTCCACGTTGAAGCGGTTGCTGCGCACGGGCGCGGTGCGCACGTAGGTATCCGTCCCCGGATCATAGACCAGGATGGGGTCGCCCGTGCGGCTGTCGTCGCGCAGGTCGTCCTGCGTGTACGCATCGTACTGGCCCACGAGGCGCACGAAGAGGGCCCGCGTGAGCTGGTATTCGGCCTTGAGGCGCGGCACGCGGCGCAGCCCCACGATGCTGCCGTCCGTCTTGCGGAAATACTGCTGGTGGTTGTAGAGCAGGCTCAGGCGGAGCTGCTCCGTAGGCCGCCACTCGCCTTCGAGCGTGACGAAGAAGATGTAGGCCGAGGCCCATTCGAAAAAGTTCTCGTCCTGCCCCGCAATGACGAACAGGTTGGCGTTGAACTTCTGGAAGCGCGGCGTCGAGACGACGCCCACCACGTCGAGGTTGAAGAGCCGGTCGGTGCCGGTGTAGGCAATGGTATCGGCAGGCACGCCCCCCACTGTCCGCTCGATGAAGTAGTTGCGGTAGAGGTCGGGCGGATACTTGAACGACTCGATGAGCAGCGAGGCGCTCACGTCCCAGCCGCCGCGCAGCCCCCACGCGCTGTTGAGGTGCAGCTTGGCATCGTCGGGACGCTTGCCGTCGGTGAAGCGGCTGTAGGTCCACGTGCCATCGAACGTGATGCTGTTCGTCCACCGCTCCACACGCGCGCCCGGCGCGCCGTACGTCGTCAGGCGCGGCGTGAAGTTGGCCCGCACGATGCCGACGCGGCCAAAGTAGCCGGTGCTGGCGCGGAAGTCCGGGTGGATGCCGCGCAGCGACGTGTTGAAGCCGTAGCGACGGCCCGACTGGTTGAGGCGCACGTCCCACAGCGGCGCAGCCACACGCTCGGTGCCATTGTCCGTGAGGCTGCCGGCCCCCTGGAAGGTGAGCGTGTAGCGACTGGCCAGCACCAGCCGCCCGTCCAGCCCCGCCACGCGGTTGGAACGGTCGCCCTCGACGAAGTCGGTGTAGGCCATGCCCAGCGACGACTGCCCGGCCAGGTCGCGGCGCAGCCTGAGCACGTTGAAATAGCGCCGGTCGCGCCCCGTCAGCGACACGTCTGGGTCGTCGAGGGCGGT
>CBDUBO010000076.1:0-8293 GCA_965365405.1 uncultured Rhodothermales bacterium
GGATCTGCTGCTCATCCACTGGCCCAATCCCCGCGTGCCGCTCGAAGAAACACTCCACGCCCTCTTCGCGCTGCGCGATGCCGGGCAGGTGCGGCACGTGGGCGTGAGCAATTTCCCCGCGGCCCTGCTGCGCGAGGCGTGCCAGTACGGCCCCATCTTCTGCAACCAGGTCGAGTACCACCCTTTTCTCAACCAGGACAACGTGCTGGCCGAAGCCCGCGAACACGATCTCTTGCTGACGGCTTACAGCCCGCTCGCGCGCGGACGGGTAGGCAGCGACCCCGTACTTCAGGCTGTGGCGGACGACCACGGCAAGACGCCCGCGCAGGTAACGCTGCGCTGGCTCATCGAGCAGCCGGGCGTGGCGGCTATCCCGAAGGCGTCCTCGCCCGCGCACCGCGAAGCGAACCTCGACGTGTTCGATTTCAGCCTGTCCGACGAGGAGATGAGCCTGATCGCTTCGCGCGCCTGCGGCCTGCGCACCGCCAACCCGCCCTGGGCGCCGGCGTGGGACTGAAAAGAAAAACCCTCCGAGGGTGGACTCCTCGGAGGGTTAACGGGGCTCAGCGGCCCGTGGGTCGTGCGGCACGCAGGTGCGGCGGCACCCCGCCCGATCCGTCGCCTGCGCTGCGGGGCGCTTCGCGAGGCTGCGGGGCTGGGCGTGCCTCGGGGCGGTCGGGGGCGGGCCGATCCTGCGCTTCGGCCCGGCGCGGAGCCGGGCGTTCCTGCGCCGGGCTGTCGGGCAGGTACTCGCGCGGGATGCGTGGCGTTTCAGCAAAGCGGCCACGCTCATCGAGCCGCACCCACTGCTGGGGCAGCTTGTAGAGGTAACGCCCGATGCCGAGGGCCGCGCCGGCGCGTTTCATCGCGTTCGAGAGCCCGCCCTTGACGGCCTCCACGTCCGTGTTGTCCGCGCCGTCCTCGCGCCACGTCCATTCGCCCTCGTCGTTCTTGAAGTAGATGCGACAGAGGACGCCGCCTTCAGGGCCGCTGCGGAACTCGTTTTTCCACCCGCCCGGCCCGAACACCTCGTCGAGGCGTTCCTGCACGGCGCGAGCGGTGATGTAAGCCATCGCGAGGCCTTTGGTCTTGTCGCGCGTGGTTGCGCCCGGCTTCCACTCGATGTCGTCCGGGGCAAAGGGGTCAGTGAGTCGGTTCCAGTTGATGGGCATGATTCCGTCCGTGTTGGTTGCTGAAGGGAAAGAAACGGAGGCTGGGTGACACCTGCCTGTCACGCGCTTTCATGTGCAGAGACGTGTGCTAATCTGGCTACGAAACCGCATCGTAACCGCGCAACGGGATACAACAGACAGGTTCTGCGGTGCATCGGCGGCACCCTCCCGCACCACCCATGAAATTCACAGCCTCCGACGCCTGGCCCCTCCTGAAGGAGTCGTTCAGCGAGTGGAGCGACGACCACGCCACGCGGCACAGCGCGGCGCTCGCCTACTACACCATCTTCTCGCTCGCGCCCCTGCTCATCATCGTCGTGACGGTGGCGAGCTTTCTGTGGCCCGAAAGCGGCGCGGCCAAGGCGCAGCTCATGCAGCAGATCACCGAGTTGATCGGGCCGGACAGCGCCGAGTTCGTGCAGCAGTTGCTGGACAATGCGCAGCAGCCTGGTTCGGGCGGCGTTTTCGCCACCATCATCGGCATCGTGACGCTGCTCGTGGGTGCGACGGCGGCGTTTGCGCAGCTTCAGGACTCGCTCAACGCCGTGTGGGAGGTCAAGCCGGCGCCGGATTACGGTTTCAAGGCGCTCATCATGGCGCGCGTGCTTTCCTTTGGCCTCATCCTCACCGTCGGCTTTCTGCTGCTCGTCTCGCTCGTGCTCACGGTCGCCATCTCGGCGCTGAGCGCGCTCGTGGGCGGCGGCGGGGCGCTGGAGCCGCTCTGGCAGGCCGTCAACTTCGTCGTTTCGTTCGCCATCATCACGGCGCTCTTTGCCGCCATGTACCGCTATCTGCCCGACGCCGAGATCGCGTGGCGCGACACGTGGGTAGGCGCGGGCGTGACGGCGTTCCTGTTCGTGGTGGGCAAGCTGGGCATCGGGCTGTACCTGGGCAGCAGCGGCGTGGCGTCCACCTACGGCGCGGCGGGCTCGCTCGTCATCCTGCTTCTGTGGATCTACTACTCGGCGCTCATCCTCTTTTTCGGGGCCGAGGTGACGCAGGTGTTTGCGCGGCGCTACGGACAGGGTATTACGCCTTCCAAGCACGCCGTGCGGGTGGTCGAGAAAACCGAGGAAGTGGGGCCCGAGGCTGCCGCCGCGCTGCGCAAGACGCCGGGCGAGAAGATCGAAACCTCGACGACGCTGCCCGCCCGCCGCACGCGCCGCCCCTCGCTGGCGCAGCGCGCGCTGCCATTTGCCGCTGCCTTCGTGGTGGGCCGCCTCACCAAGAAACCCAAAGTCCAGATCGTCAAGCGCTTTATCCGGCGCTGAACCGGTCTGGGCACTCCAGCGCATTCACCCAACCAACCCTTCTGTACCCCAATGTCCAAACACCCCAAGCAATTCCCGCCCCAGCATCAGGACGACCATCCCGGTCACGAGCACGAGATGAAGCCCGAGCCGCAGTACAGCGCGCCGTTCTACAAAGGCAGCGGCAAGCTGAAAGGCAAAGTTGCCCTCGTCACGGGCGGCGACAGCGGTATCGGGCGGGCCGTATCGATCCTCTACGCGCGTGAAGGCGCGGACGTGGCCATCCTTTACTACGACGAGCACGAGGACGCCGAGAAGACGAAAGGGCTCGTGGAAGCCGAGGGAGCCCGCTGCCTCACCATCGCTGGCGACATCGGCGACGCCACGTTTTGCCAGGCGGCGGTAGAAAAGGTGATCTCCACCTTCAAAAAGATCGACGTGCTCGTCAACAACGCGGCGTTTCAGCAGTCGGTCGAGAAGTTCGAAGACCTGCCGCACGAGCAGCTCGAACGCACCTTCCGCACCAACGTGTTCGGGGCGTTTTACCTCACGCAGGCCGTGCTGCCGCACATGAAGAAAGGCAGCGCCATCGTCAACTCGACCTCTGTGGTCGCTTTCAAGGGCAACCCGAAGCTGATCGACTACAGCGCCACCAAGGGGGCGCTGCTGGCCTTTACGCGAGCGCTTTCGGGTCAGCTTGCCGAGCGCGGCATCCGCGTGAACTCGGTTGCGCCTGGCCCCATCTGGACGCCCTTCATTCCGAGTGCTTTCCCTGCCGAGGAGGTCGCCAAGTTCGGGCAGGACACGCCGCTGGGGCGCGCGGGGCAGCCTGAAGAGCTGGCGCCGGCCTACGTGTACCTCGCCTGTGAGGACAGTTCGTACGTGACGGGGCAGACGATCCACGTCAACGGCGGGCACGTCGTGGGAGGCTGACGCGATGGCGACACGCGTACGCTGGAAGCCGCCGGCCCCTGAACAGGTGGCCCGCCGGGCCGGACTCACCTACGTAACCGATAGGGAGCCCGGCATCCGCCGCAGGCCCGACGGGGCCGGCGGCTTCGCATACGTCTATCCCAGCGGACACCCCGTGCGCGACCGCGCCACGCTGCGCCGCATCGAGGGGCTGGCCATTCCGCCAGCGTACACCGACGTGTGGATCTGCCGCGACCCGGACGGGCACCTCCAGGCCACGGGCCGCGACGCCAAGGGGCGCAAGCAATACCGCTACCATCCGGACTGGCAGGCCACGCGCAAGAGCACCAAGTTCAGCCGGATGCGCGCCTTCGGGCACGCCCTGCCCGGTCTGCGCCGCGCGCTCGACGAACACCTGCGCAGCCGCGAACTGAGCAGGGAAAAAGTGCTGGCCCTCGTCGTCACCCTCATGGACCGCACGCTGATCCGCATAGGAAACCGCGAATACGCCCGCGACAACGGCTCCTACGGCCTGACGACGCTGCGCGATAAGCACGCCGATTTCAGCGGCAGCCAGGTCACGTTCTCGTTTACAGGCAAGAGCGGCAAAAGGCACCGGATCACCCTCAACGACCGCCGCCTGGCCCGCCTCGTCAAGCGCTGCCGCGACATCAAAGGCTACCACCTCTTCCAGTACTTCGACGCGGACGGCAGCAGGCACGAGGTGGAATCGGGCGACGTGAACAGCTTTCTGCGGGAAGTGACCGGCCAGCCCTTTACCGCCAAAGACTTCCGCACCTGGGGCGGAACGGTGTGCGGCGCGGTGTACCTGAGCCATCTCGACGCCGCGGAAACCGAAACGGCGCGCAAAAAGGCCACTACGGACATGGTGCAGTGCGTGGCCGACAAGCTGGGCAACACGGTGTCCGTCTCGCGTCAGTACTACATCCATCCCGTGCTGTTCGAGGCGTTCGAGCGCGGCGATTTTGGCGAGGCGTGGCAGCGGTGTCTGGAGGGCGACTGCCCGCCCGAACTGGACGAGGCCGAAGCCGCTCTCCTGCGTTTTCTCGAAAAAGTGGGCTGAGTGGGGAAGGGGGCTACTCGAACCGGCCCGCCCGGACGGCCTCGTGCGCCCTTTCGAGCGCGTCATGCGTGCCGATGTCGAGAAACGACTGCCCCGGCTGGCTGAACGGCAGGATGGACGCGCCCTCGCGGGCCAGCCGCAGGTACACGTCCATAATTGAGAACTTCTGCTGCGGCACGGCGCAGACCGCCTCCAGGAGTGCGGGGCTGCCCGCCTGTACGCCGCAGAAATCCACGCGGGTGAGCGGGCCGCTGGTTTCGCGGACCAGCTTTTCCGCGCCGCGCACGCCATACCCTGCCAGTCCTGCGTCGTCGAACACGAGAAAGCGGTCAGACGTGGCCGGCACCACGGCAAGCGTCGCGAGGGCATCCAGGCGTTGCTGCGCCTGGTAGAGCGCGGCCAGGTCCACGTTCGTCAGGATGTCGGCGTTGTGGATGAGAAACGGGGCGTCGGGGCGCAGCAGCGGCGCGGCGTGCTTGAGGCCGCCGCCCGTTTCGTACGGCCCGCCGGGCTCGTCCGAGACGAGGGCTTCCGCGCCGAATCCCTGCCGGGCCGCCACGTAGCCCGCCACCTGCGCGCCCAGGTGCGCCGTGTTGATGACGAGCTTTTCCGCGCCTGCCGCCACGAGTCGGCGCGCCACCCGTTCAAGCATCGGCACGCCCTCCACCTGAACAAGCGCTTTGGGCGTGTGATGCGTGAGCGGGCGGAGCCGGGTACCGAGTCCGGCAGCGAAGATGAGGGCGTCCATAGGGCCGTGGCTGTTGGGCGCCTGCTACCCGCCGCTCGGGGGAGAGGTGCCCGCGCGCCGAAACCCGACGGGCCGGGTGGGTTGAAGCCGTACATCTCTCCGCCGATGCGCCAGCGCCGCCACCTCGTCCCTTTCGACCCGCGCCACTTCGAGCGGCAGCAGCGCGCCCCGCTGGCCGACGTGTTCGGCCGCATCTACCACGCGAACCACTGGGGCGCTGCCGCATCGGTATCTGGCGAGGGCGCGGAGGCGGCCCAGACGGCCCAGCTCGAAGCCCTGCTGCCGCTGCTGCTGCGCACCCTCGGTGCTACGACGCTGCTCGACGCGCCCTGCGGCGACTATGGCTGGATGCAGCGCGTGGAACTGCCCGGTGTGGACTACATCGGTGCCGACATCGTGCCTGAACTCGTCGCAGCCAACCAGCAGCGGTACGGACGGGCCCACCGGCGCTTCGTCTGTCTCGACCTCGCCGCCGACCCGCTGCCACAGGCCGACGTGCTGCTGTGCCGCGATTTGCTCGTGCACCTCTCGTTCGTGGACATCCAGCGCGTGCTGCGCAACGTGCGGCGGAGCGGCATCCCGTATCTGCTCACCACGACATTTCCCGCCGAGCCATTCAACGTGGACATCGCTTCGGGCGACTGGCGGCCGCTCAACCTGGAGCGGTCGCCCTTTGCCCTCGGACTGCCGCAGGCGTTTCTGCACGAGGGCTGCACCGAAGGTGGCGGGCGCTTTGCCGACAAAGGGCTGGGCCTGTGGCGCGTGGACGCGTTGCGGCCATAGCCGTACTTTGCCGCTTTCCACCGCGCCCCATGACCGACCCTCGCATAGAACTACACCTCGCGGCCCTGGAGCAAGCCTTCGAGCGCCGCGCCTGGCACGGTGCCACCCTGCTGGGCAGCCTCCGCGGCCTGACGCCCGAAGAGGCCACCTGGCGGCCCGCCCCGGGGCGTCATAGCATCCACGAACTCGTCGTCCACGCCGCCTACTGGAAGTACCGCGTGTGGCGCTACCTCACCGGCGACAAGGAGGCGCATTTCGACGAGAAAGGCGCGGACTGGTTTGCCCGCACCCCTGACGACGCCGAGCGCTGGGCCGACGACGTGGGCCGCCTTCGGGCCTGGCACAGCCGCCTGGTGGCTGCCACCCGCGCCTTCAGCGCCGACAGGCTGGAGGAAGAAGCCTACGACGGCTTTACCTTCGCCGATGTGCTGCGCGGCATGGCCGCCCACGACGCCTACCACGCCGGGCAGATCGGGCTCCTCAAAAGGCTGCAAACCGGAGCATCTGAATGAAGCACGTCCTCTGGCTCCTGGTGGCGCTGCTGTTGGCGGGCTGCGCTGGCACACGCCGCCCGGCGGCGATTAGCAGCACGGCGGCACTTGTCGAGGCCATGCACCGCCGCTACGCCGACACGTGGTACCCGACGCTCGTCTTCACGCAGCAGACCTACTTTCTCCAGCCCGACAGCACCGTGCGCGAGGAGACGTGGCGCGAGTGGCTCCACGCACCCGGACGCCTGCGCATCGAGCGGGGCGATCCGGCGGCGGGCAACGGCACCCTCTTCGCCCGTGACAGCACGTTCGCCATCCGGGGTGGGCAGGTGGCAATGCGCCGCGCCGGGCGCAACGATTTGCTCACGCTCGGCTTCGACGTGTACCGGCAGCCGCCCGCTACCACGCTGGCCCAACTCCGCGCCGATGGCTTCGCCCTCGAACCCTTCCGCCGGGACACGTGGGAGGGGCGGCCCGCCTACGTCTTCGGCACGCCCGCTACCAAAGAGGTATGGATAGACGCCGAGCGGCTCGTCTTCGTGCGCCTGGTAGAGCCCGCCGGCCAGAACGCCGCGCAGATGCAGGACGTGCGCTTCACCGACTACCGCCCCATCGGGCAGGCCTGGATTGCCCCCACCGTCGAGGTGTGGGTGGAAGGGCGCAAGGTGTTCTGGGAACGCTACACCGACATCCGCACCAGCCTTCCGCTCGACCCGTCGCTTTTCGACCCCGACGCTTGGTCGCGTGCCCTTTATCCGTAGCCTCTACCCGGCCATGCTGTCCACCGTACGACTCGTCAACGCTGTTTTCTACGCCCACCACGGCGTCATGCAGGAGGAGCACCGCATCGGCGGGCGCTACGAAGTGGACGTGGCGCTCGACCTGGACGTGGAGGCGGCAGCGCGGCAGGACGACCTGGCCATGACGGTGGATTACGAGAAGGTGTATGCCCTGGCCAGAAAGGTCGTCACGGAGAACCGGTTCTATCTGATCGAGCGTCTGGCCTACCTCATCGCCCACGGTGCACTCGAACTCTACCCGCAGGTGGCGCGTGTGGAGGTAACGGTACGCAAGCACAACCCGCCCGTGGGCGGCAACGTGGACCGGGCCGAGGTGACGTACCGCGCCGGGCGCTGATATTGATTTCGGAAGTGCGATTTCGGAAAGGGTCTGCCTTTTCCAGTCCGCAATCAGGCAGGCACCTGCTGCGTGAGGCAGTGCAGCGCGCCCTGCCCCCATATCACGTCGCGGCACGGAATGGGCACGACCTGCCGGGTGGGGAAAAGGCGGGCCAGCGTGGCCTCGGCCTCGGCGTCTGCCGGGTCGTCGAAAACGGGCAGCAGCACCACGCCGTTGGCGACGTAGAAGTTGGCGTACGACGCCGGCAGCCTGAGTCCGCGCGTCACGACGGGGCGGGGCATGGGAAGGGTCTCCACCTTCAGGGCCCTGCCGTCTTTGAGCGTCATGGTGCGGAGCAGTTCGAGGTTGTGCCGGAGCGCGTCGTAGTTCTCGTCCGCGCGATCGGACTCGACGACGGTCACAACGGTGTCCTCCGAAACGAAGCGCGTCAGGTCGTCTACGTGCCCGTCGGTGTCGTCGCCTTCGATGCCCTCGCCCAGCCACAGCACGTGATCCACGCCCAGAAAGCGATGGAGAATACCCTCGATGTCGGACTGCGACAGGCCCGGGTTGCGGTTGGGATGGAGCAGGCACGCTTTCGTGGTCAGCAGCGCGCCCGCGCCGTTGGGCTCGATGGAGCCGCCTTCAAGCACGATGCCGCCTTCGATGGTGGGCACGCCGAAGAGGCGAGCCATCTCGCGGCCCACCTGCGCGTCCTGCTCGTAGGCATACTT
>CBDUBO010000077.1:0-8201 GCA_965365405.1 uncultured Rhodothermales bacterium
GCGCGGACGGAGGCGCTCCGCGACGGGGGGCTCCCGTACCGCACGCTCGAAGAGGCGTTGGCGGGCGGCGCCTGCGGCCTGTTCTGCTCCAGGCAAAGCGGGTGCGGCCTGGAGGGCGCCGGGGATACGGCAGCGCACAACGACCCTTCGAGGGCGACCGCATGCTTCGCCCTTCCCCTCCTTACCGGCGGCGCAGGGCGCCGCCCCCGGCGGAGGGACGCTCGTCACACGGCCTGGCCGACGCGGTTTCTGCCGCCGCCGCGCTGCTCAGGCCCGCAACTGCGTCTTTACGGGCAGGCAGGCTTTCCCGGCGAAGGGGCAAAAAGAGCGGGCCCGTTGCGGCGCCGCCCCGACGTTCCAGGCTCCTGCCCCCTTTCGGCGCCGCAACCCCGGCAGGCCCGACGGGCTTTCTCGACGCCTTCCGACGGCGGGCCGTCCCGCGCACAGCCGCCCTGACGCCCGAAGCGCCTGGGGCCGCCCCGCGCGAGCCCCCTCCCTGCGCCTCCGGCGGAGCGCCTCCGTGCACGCGGCGCCCGCGCTAGCAGGGCGCGCAGCACGGCGAGCTTTGGCCCTCCGGCGGCGCAGGAGCGTTTCGCAGGGGGCGCCGGTCGGCCGAGCGGATGCCGGGGGGCGCGCGTCCACGAGGGCGGCGTGCGCCGAGCGCCGCGCCCGACCGCCCTCGGCGCGGCCGCCGCCTCCGGTCGCGCCGCGCCGGGTTCAAGACTTCTAAAAAAGAAAAAGCCCCGGACGCCTGAGCGCCCGGGGCCTTTTCACGAAGCCGGTGTCTCCGAAGAGACGAGGCTTACTTCACCAGCGTCATCCGGCCCGTCTGGACCTTCGTCGCGTTCGCCATCTTGGCGGTGACACGGTAGAGGTACGTGCCCGAGGCCAGGCTGGCCGCATCGATCTGGACCGTGCGGTTGGCGCCTGCGCTGAGGGACTGCACCGGAACCGTCATCACGCGGCGGCCCAGCATGTCCACCACGTCGATGCTCACGTCCGCCGTAGCCGGCAGGTCGAAGCTGATCGTCGTGGACGGGTTGAACGGGTTCGGATAGTTGCCCTTCAGAGCGAACTCCTGCGGCAACGTGTTGTCCGACGGGTTCTCGTTGGCCGTCACGACGCTGCCGGAGAGGCGGTTGCCCATGGCATCGAACGCGTAGACTACGAGGCTGTCGCGGACAGCGCGATCCGACGCCAGCACGAACGTGTAGGTCTTGCCCTCACGGCCGGCCAGCGGGAAGCGGAAGTAATCGACCACGTTATTGCCGTTCTGCACCGAGAACACCAGGTTGCCCGGCTCCATGCCGTAGTAACCCGTGATCTGCCCGAACGCCAGGTTGTTCGCCAGGAAGCGAATTTCCTGAGCGGCGTTGAGCTCGCTGCGCTGGATAACGTTGACGACCGGCCCACCAACCATCGCATGGGCGAAGGCAAACTGCACCTGGTCCATGTTCGTGCTGGTCATGCGGGCATCCTGCTGCGCGATGATCGTCAGCGGTACGTTGTCCGTCGTGCTCAGCGTACCGGCGAGGATATACACGCTCTTCTGATCCTGATTCAGGTTGATCATCTGCGAGAAGACCGGATCCACAACCGACGTGTCCGCATTGGCCGCGTAAACTTCCACGCGAGCATTGACGGGCACCGACACGAAGCTGGTCGCCATCAGATAATCAAGGGTCGCGCCCTTCATCCCGTTGACGTACACGTCAACACGGCCGCCATCCGGCACGGCGTGGATGATCTGCACGGAGGCAACGCGGTTGCTGCCCGAGCCCGGGTTCTCACCGATCGTGATCGGGTCGAGCGAGCCCTGCGAAGCAACGGCAATCACCATCGAGAGCGGGAACGTACGGTTCGTCGTCGACCACAACTGCACACCTTCCTGCACCAGCGTCGGGATGCCGTCGATGTAGTCGTTCTCGTTCGCCGAAGCGTCGTCGCCCGAACCACCCGGGTTCATGTCGTACACGCCGGCGAGCTGCCACTGCGCATCGGTCGCAATCTGCGCGCCGGTCGTCACGGAGCACGAAGCTGCCGCGGCGCCGATCAGGCGGATGCGCTCGATGTCGTTGATGCCCGTCAGACCCTGCGCGCCTACCCGGATGTTCGGGTTGAGCGCCGGGTTGGCGTTGAACGTCACGCACCAGGCCGCGTCGGCCTTGCGGTCGAGCGAGATGGTGCCGCCGTTCACGTTGGCCGCCACGTTGAGCGGCAGGCCGTTGTTGCTCGTCGGCATCATGCCATAGGCCGACACCGTCACTTCACGCGTGTTGGCCACGTTGCTCGGCAGGTCGAGCACGAACGGGCGGTAGAACTGCACGCCGTTCATCATCTCGACGCCCACCGGGAACAGGTAGCCGATGTCATCGACTTCGCCGCCCGAGGAAGTGCCCGAGGACACCATGCGGGAGAGCATGCCTTCGACGAAGCTGTTCGCGCCGCCGCCGACGACTGCGCCGAACGTGGTGCGGTTGGCCTGGAGGCCGTCCGGCGACGGGTTCATCAGGCGGACCATGAAGCCGTTGGCTTCGATGTTGCCGTCGATGAGACCCAGCACGCCGTCGCTCAGGTTCGCATCCGTGGTCGGGACGTAGCCGCCGCCGATCACGAGGTTGCTCAGCAGTTCGACATCCTCATCGGCCTCGCTGCCCATCTTGGCGACAACGAAGTCGTGGAAGCGCGACTGCACGCTCTGACGCTGGAACACGTTCTGCGCCATCATGCCGTCCATGACGAACGCGCCCGTGAGCTGGAGCAGGGCGCCCGTGCCGTAGGCCGTCGGACCCGTCTGGGCCGTGCCGTTGACGCGGAGGTCGCCGCCGACGTTGATGAACGAGTTGAGGTCGTTCACGTAGTCGGCCGTCTGCAGCACCGTGAAGTCGTCCGCCACGTCGATCCGGAAGTCATAGCCCGGGTTGATGGCAAACGTCTGCGCGACGCTCTGCGGGAACGGGGTGCTGAAGAACAGGTTGCCGTCCTCATGCGTGAGGTCGCCAACGATGTTCAGGCGGGCCCGCATCAGGTCGGTCGGGTACACGCCGTTCGTCACCACGTCGAGGTTGAACAGCACGCCGTCCGCGCCCGAAGCCGCGTCGACCGGCATCTGGCCGTAGGTGCCGTTCGGGATGCCGTTCGGGTTGCTGCTGAAGCCCGTGTACGTGAAGCCCGTGCCCGAGAACGTCAGGTTACGGCTCGTACCCGTCTTGGCAACCACCACCGAGGGCAGGTTGACTTCGTTGATGCGGATGTTGTTCGCAATGCTCTGGTAGACGTTGGCCGTCACGACGCTCAGGTCCGTGCCCGTGAAACGGATCACGCCGAGGGAGTCGTTGGCGGCAACGATCTGGCCGCGGAACACATTCGCCAGGTTCGTCGTCGAGGTGGCCGCCGGCAGCGTAACGATCGCGCTGGGAATCAGGCTGGCCGGAATCGTCGTCGGGAACGTCACGACCGCCGGATCCGTACCGGGGCCGAAGTCGCCGTTGATCGTGATGTCGTCGTTCACGTCGAGCGTGTACGCGCCGATGTTCAGCGTGCCGTTGAACACGTTCACGTCGCTCGCCATACGGTTGGCGGGCAGCGTAACCATGCCGTGCGCCGCAGCCAGATCCGTGTAGTTACGGAGCGTGACCGAGAGCGGACGCAGCGTCGAGGGCCATTCCACGTCGGCCGTGATGTCGCCGCGGTTGACGTAGATCAGGTTCACGGTCTCGCCGGCGTCGTAGACGACCGAGCTTTCCGTGGCGTCGGCCCAAACGCCGTCGCCGCGAACGAACGTGAACGGACCCGGGTCGCCGCCCAGCATCAGATCATACGTGTTCAAGTTGATCGTGCCGTTCAGGAAGACGAAGTTGCTGCGCACGCGCACGTCGCTGCCGATGATGAGCTGGGCCGCCGGAGCGCCCGTCATGTCGACCACGATGGTGCCTACGCCGCCGCTCGTCTCGAGGCCGGTCGTCTGGGACACGTTGCCCGTGTAGTTCACCTGGAGCGGACCTTCGCCCGGCAGGAACGTCTCGCCCGAGAGCGTGCCGCCTGCGCGCACGAGGAAGCCGTTGGTCAGGACCAACTGGCCTTCGTCGTCGATGTTCAGGTCGCCGCCCGGCCCAAGCGTGATCGCGCCCGGGATGGTGCCGTCGCCGTAGCCGATCGTCAGCTCGGAGGTGGTATCGCCGGTCGCGCGCTCGAGATCGACGTTGCCCGCAATGCGGACGCGGCCGAGCAGGAGGTTGCTGTTGAGCGTGATGTCGCCGCCGTTGAAGACGATCTCGCCCGAGGTGGCGTCGAGATCGCTCGCCTGCGTCACCATGGCGCCAAAGCCGACCGTGAAGTCGCCGTTGACGACCACGTTCACGTAGCCGTTGGCTTCGTTGGCCGTGATGGCCGCGTCGTCGCCCGTCATGTCGCCGATGAACAGCTCGGAGCCGTCGTTGAGCATGAGGTCGTCGTCGAACGTAACCGTCGCCGCGCCCGAGTTCGGGCCCATCAGCACGAGGGCGCCGTTCTCATACACGTTAACCATCTCGTCGAACGTCACGGAAGACCGCGTCACGAGCGAGCCGTTCTCGATGTCGACGGTGCCTTCCACCATGCCGACGTTCCAGAGCAGCAGGTACGCGCCGTCATCCACGCGCGGGTCGTCGCCGATGCCGGCCGTGATGCCGTCGGTGCCGTCGACAACCAGGTTGCCGTTGATCGCCGTGGCCGTGCGCAGGGTCACCGCGCCGCCCGTGATCGTCACGGCGTCGAGCGCCGGGAAGAACACTTCGTTGCCGGCGAAGTAGTCGGTCTGGCCGTAGACGCGCGTGTTCGGGGCCGCGACATCCGCCGACGTGAAGTCGGTGGAGCTCACGTTCTGGAACAGCACGTCAATCGTGCCCGTGCCGAGCGCCTGGAACCGGTTGCTGCCCGTCACGTCGAGGCGCAGTTCGCCCGAGGTGCCGGTGACCGTGCCGTTGACGAGCAGGTACGGCACCGACGGGAGCGCGCTGCCGCCCGGCTGCGTGTCCGTGTCGTGCGAGTACACGAGGTAGTTGCTCGTCACGTTGAGCGTGCCCTGGCGGACGTGCAGGCGGTCTTCCACGTTGAACGTGGTGGCCGAACCCTGAAGGTCGTCGTCGCTCAGGATGACGCCGCCCGTACGCTCAACGACGAGCGTCGGGAACGTAACCGTCGAGAGCACGCCCGCGTTGTTGACGTGCACGGTGGCCGTGCCCGTCGACTGCGAGAAGTAGAACGTGCCTTCGTACGGGGCGCCCGTCGTGAGGTCCTGGCCCGGGTCGAGCTCGACCTGGTTGTTGCCGCGGAACTCGAACGTGTAGTCGCCCGTGAACGGGTTGTTGCCCAGACCCTGAAGGTCGAGCACCGTGTTGCTCAGGAACACGAACGTAACGCCATCGAGGTCGCCCGCCGGCGGCGTGATCGCCACGTCAGGCTCGTTGATGATGAACGTCGTGCCCGTGCGCAGCTGCAAATTCGCCGCGTCGAACGGGAAGTCGGCCGTATCGTTCAGGTTGACCGTCGAACCCATCACGGTCAGGCTGGCCGAGGGGTCCACCACGAGGTCGGCATCGCCGCGCAGGGAGATGTTGCCCATGATCTCGGCTTCGACGTTCGGGCCGATCGTAAGATCGAAGTTCCGAAGGTCGAGCGAGCCCGTCGTGCCGATGACGAAGTCGCGGAGCGCATCGGCGCTCGCGCCTTCCGAGATCGTCAGGCTGCCCATGCCCGTGGTCGGGCTGCTGAGGCGGCCGTTGAGCGTCAGCTCGGCGCCGGAATCCTCGGAGGCATACGTCAGGTCGAGGCCGCCCTGGATGCGAAACACATCCGTCGAGGCGTCGCCGAGCGTGATGTTGCCGCCCGTGATCGTGGCGGTGACCGGCGTGTTGTTGTTGCCGGCCGTGCTCGTGCCGTTCCACGTGCTGAAGGTCACGCTGCGGTTAACGGACACGTTGCCGTTAACGTCGAACGTGGACCCGTTCAGGTAGATGGTCGTGCAGCTCGCCGTTTGCAACGCCGTCTGAAGGGTAAACGGGTTGGCGATGGATCCATCCATCGTCCCGGCGCCCAACTCAGTGACGTAGCAGCTGGTCTGCGCGCTCGCATTCATGCTCGAGAACCCGAGCACGAGCAGCAGCACCGCCATCACCTTCATCAGGTTTGGTAGTTTTTTACTCATGTTGGATAAAAACTCCAATGAGTGAAAGGAATTGTGAGTTTCCGCTTTCTGCCGCTGATGCAGCCGTCAGCGTAGGCCGGATGCCCTCCGGTCAGGGGTTTTTTGTGAGGTGTTTACTGCCCCTGCACCGCCTGCCCGGCCTCTGGAAGCGCCTCGCAGCGTGCAAGCCTATTGAAGTCCGAACCGTAAAGTTCATCCCTCAATTTGGGTGACGAAAATAACCTACCCACCGTGAGGTTGTCAAGGAAAACTACCCTCTCAAACTCCCGGCGTCGCATTATCGCGCATTTCAAAAATGCCGTGCAGCCTCAGATAACGCATGATTTCGCATAATATCAAACCGTGTGCCGTATTCGCGGCAATTGGGAAGAACGCGTTCCTGGCGCTGGAATAGATGCTTTCCGCTCGGCCCCGCGCCAGGCCCTGCCGAACGCCCGGCGGGAACCTGTGCATACGCCGTGGAAACCTGCGCAAACCGTGCGCACACGGAATCTTCAGAAGCTAACGTGAATATTTAGCCCGCCCGGCAAAGGGCTCCACGTGAGCCGTCGCCCGGCCCCCGGCGCGCTCGCCCCCCCGGCGACGAGCGCCTCGACGTAGGCCGCCGCCCACACTACGCCTGCGCCCACGAGCAGGTTGTTGCGCGCGTGAAGCCAGCGGTTGGCCCGGTCGTAGGCCGCGCCCACGGCGTCCGGGTCGTCGGCGGCTTCGTAGCGGGCGTACAATCGGTCGTAGCGCAGGTGCGCCGCCGCCGCGCCGCCGGCCGTCAGGGCGAAGGCCCCGCCGAAGGCCGCCGCCCGCCCGCGCCGCCCGGCGTAAAGCTGCCCCCACCCCGGCAGCAGCACCGAGCGCAGAGCGGCCGCCGGCCGGCGGTCCTGCACCAGCACGTAGCGCAGCGCCGCCGCGCCGGCGGCCGGCGGCGGCCCCGCCGAGGCGGCGCGCACCGCCTCGAAAAACGCGAGCGCGTTCGGAGCCACCAGCACCGGGTCGAGGCGCAAACGCGGGTCGAGCGAGAGCGCCGCCTGGAAGTGCAGGCGCGTCGTGGCCGTATCGGCCTGGGCGAACGCGACGAGCGCCAGGAGGGTGTGCGTCTCGACGAGGTGCGAGGGCGACAGGCCCGCCGGGTCCCCGAGCAGCGCCTGCCCACGGGCGCGCGCCGCCGCAAAATCGAGGGCTTCGTAGGCCTGGCGCAGCGGGGCCACGGGATCGGTGGGCGCCTGGGCGCGGGCAGGCGCGGCGGCCGCAGCCAGCATCAACGCAAGGGCCAGGCGCGTGCAAAAAACCATAGGGCGGCTTCGTCGGGTGCGGAAAGGCGGCGCCTCAGCGCTCCAGCTCGTCGAGGAGGTTGATGCGCAGCGTCATCGAGGCGCCCGCCGCGACGGTCAGTTCGCGCTCTACGGACCCCAATGTATGCCTTAATACCAGGGTATGCGTGCCGGGGGCCAGGGCGATCTGCTTTTTTTGCGGCGGGATCTGCCCGTGCGCCTGCCCGTCGATGAACACGTCGGCCCACGGGTACACCTCCAGCCGCAGGATGCCGGCCAGGTGACGCGTCAGTTGGGTGCGCTCGCCCGGCGCTACGACCACGCGCGCCGTCTGCGCGGGCAGCCCCGGATTGCGCAGTTGCACGGTATGCGCGCCCGCGGCAAGCGTCAGCTCCACCGGCGAGGCTCCCACGGAGTCCCCGTCGATGAAGACGTAGGCCCACGGGTACACGTTCACGGCCAGGCGCCCGGCGGCGGGCGCGACGGCGGCCGTATCCGCCCCCGCGAGGGTTTCGTCGGGCGGCGGCGCCTCCGGCGGCAGGGCGGCGGCCGTATCGGCGGGCGGCGGCTCCTCGGCGGCCGAGGTGTCGGCGGCGGGGGCCAGGCTGTCGGCCGCCGCGCCGAACGTGTCGGCGGCGGCGATGGGCGCCGTGGGCAGCCCCACCCGCAGCGAAGGCTCCTCGGGCTCGGGTCCGCTCAGGCCGTACACGAAGGCCAGCGCCAGCAGGGCCAGCCCCGTAGCCGCCGCCGCC
>CBDUBO010000078.1:0-7987 GCA_965365405.1 uncultured Rhodothermales bacterium
TCTCACGGCGGTAACACGGGTTCGAATCCCGTACGCGGTACACAGAGAAACCCTCTCCGTAAGCCTGTTTTCGGCGCTCACGAAGAGGGTTTCTCTTTTGTTGCCCGGCAGAGCGGGGCATAAACAGCAAAGGCCCGGCATTCTGCCGAGCCTTCACTGCAAACACGAACGGGCTACACTCAGTAGCGGCTTCGTCCGCCGCCACCGCCGCTGCGCTCTTCACGCGGGCGGGCTTCGTTGACGGTAAGGGCACGGCCACCGAGCTGGCTGTTGTTGAGCTGCTTCATGGCTTCGAGCGCCTCGGCCTTGTTGGGCATCTCGACAAAGCCGAAGCCGCGCGAGTCGCCCGTTTCACGGTCGGTGATGACCGTGGCGGAGCTAACCTCGCCAAAGGCCGCGAAGGTGCTGTTGAGTTCGCCGTTGGTCGTGGCGTGCGGCAGGTTGCCGACGTAGATATTCATCGTTGAATAGATCAGGTGCATCACGAAGTCGCCAAACGAGAAAAGCCTTCCGCCCCAAGGTGCCAAGCACCAGAGGCAGAAGGCAAGGTCTGCGACCGAAGATGCGGTTACGGTACAGTCCCTTGTACCCCTCGCAGCGGACAAGTTCCGGCGCTGCGCCGCGGACGCCCATTGAGGCCGGTGGGCGCAGGCCGATCTCTATCTTTCCCTCCACCCGCCTTTCCGCCGTGCTGCCCTTCGACGCGCTCCTGCTGCTGGCCCTGCTGCCTGCCGATGACGCCCCGCTCGTCGGCCGCATCCGCGACGGCGACCACGCGGCCTTTCAGGCGTTTTTCGAGCAGCACCACCGCGCCCTGCTCGCCTTTCTGGCACGGCGTGGCGTGCCGGACGGCGTGGCCGACGACCTCGTGCAGCAGGCGTTTGTGCACCTGTGGGAGCACCGCGACCGCCTCGACCCGCTCCGCTCGGCCCGCGCCTACCTGTTCCGTATTGCCTATACCCGCGCCCTCAACCACTTCCGCGATACGGCCCGGCTCGACAGCATCCCCGATGAGTCGGTGGGCGCGCGCGAGCCGGACGCTGCCTCGTACGCGCTCACCCGCGACGCCGTGGAGGCCGCCATCGCGGCGCTGCCCGAAAAGCGCCGCGCCGTGTTCGAGCTGTGCTTTTTGCAGGAACTGACCCACCGCGAGGCCGCTGCCGTGCTGGGCATCAGCCCAAAGACGGTCGAGCACCAGATGGGGCACGCCCTCAAAACGCTGCGCGAGAAGCTGCGAGCTTTCGCCGAATAGCGGGCATTTCAAAAATCGAGCGGGCGGATAGGGGGAGCGCAGAGGCTGGCGTGTAAGGGGGATGCGTACACACCCAACGTCTTCTCCAACCGACTACCGCAACCACACCATGAAAGCGATCCGACCCTTTGCACCCCTCAGCCTGCTGCTCGGCGGCCTGCTTTTTCTGACCGCCTGCGACGGCGCGCTCGGCACCGAGGCCACGGCCGAGTTGACCGCAGAGGACGCCACCCTCGTCTCCGAAATCGCGGCACAGACCCTGGCCGACGCGCAGGAAGGCACCATGAGCGACCTCAACGACCTCAACGCCGACCTGTCGGCCGGGGGCATGGCCTACGGCCAGGGCTTCGTGGGGCCGAGGGCGCAGCACGACGACCCCGCCGCGCGCCTGTGGCGCGGCCCCAACAAGGGCCACCGCGCCGTGTACGACCCGCAGACGGGCGAGCACACCATCCAGTACGAGCGCTCCGTCAAGGCCAACTTCTGGGAAAAGGCCCTCAAGGTGAAGCTCGTCTACGTCTTCACCGACGTGAACGGCGGTTTCATCGCGTTTCCCAAGCGGCAGCGCGATTCCGTAGACGCCATCACGTTTACCGGCGCGCGGGAGGGCTACACGCTCCAGAAGGGCCGTAATGGCGGCGAGCGTGCCTCGCAGTTTACACGCGACGCGCGCTGGCAGGCCACCAGCATCACCTCCGGCACGGCCACGTTCGAGGGCGTTCAGGAGGATGCGGGCACTTTCAAGATGACGACGGCGACGGGCGAGACGGCAGAGCGCCTCTACGAAGCCCGGCTCCAGACGCAGAACGTCACCATCCAGACGCGCAGCGGCGGGCCGGACCTTGAGGCGACCATCACCGGCCAGATCGCCTACCAGATCAAGATCAAGAAGACGCGCGGCGGTGAGACGGAGGAGAAGGAGGTCGAAGGCACCATCGAACTGGAGGGCAACGGCAAGGCGCTGCTGCGCATCATGGGCGTGCGCCAGCTCTACCGCATCGACCTGCGCAACGGCGACATCGTCCGCTCCGAGGGCTGAGGCCTTCTCCTCTGGCCTCGTGCGGGCCGGCAGGCACAGCCCTGTCGGCCCGCGCGGGCATATCTTGAGCAAACGTCGAACGGCGCGTGTCGCATGAACAGCACGCCCTCTCGACACTCGACGCTCCATACCCGGCACCCGATGGAACCGCTCCTGCCTGATAGCGACCCTGACCTGACGCTGGCGCGCAGGCTGGAGGCGGGCGCGGACTTTCCGGACGACCCGCTTGCGCGCCGCCTCGCCGCCTACCGGCAGGAAAGCGCGCCCGCCGCCGTGGATGCCGCCCGCAGCGACACGCTCTGGGAGGGCATCGCCGCCCGTACGCGCCCCGCCGCTCGCATCCACCGGTTGCCCGTGTGGACGCGCTGGGCCGCCGCGGCCGCCGTCCTTGCCGCCGTTGCCCTGGCCGCGCTGTGGATGCGTCCCCGGGAAGCGCCGCTGTTCTACGCCGTCGCCCCCGGCACCACGCCGCAGACCGTAGCCCTGCCCGACGGCTCGGAGGTGACGCTGCGGCCCGGCGCAACGCTGCGGCAGGTGGGCGCACACCGCTACCGGCTCCAGGGCGAAGCCTTCTTCGCCGTCGTCCACCAGCCCGCGCGCACATTCACCGTCGAGGCGGGGCCGGCCACCGTGGAGGTGCTGGGCACGCGCTTCGACGTACGGGCCGACGAGGAGGAGACGTCCGTGTATCTCGAAACGGGGCGGGTGCGCTTCGCCCGCGCCGACAGCGCCGTCGTGCTCGCACCGGGCGAGTCGAGCACGCTCGCCGGCGGCTTTCCCACGCCGCCCGCCGCGGGGCAGGCCGAGGCCGCCCTCGACTGGCTGAAAGGACAG
This sequence comes from uncultured Rhodothermales bacterium, assembly GCA_965365405.1. Taxonomy (GTDB): domain Bacteria; phylum Bacteroidota; class Rhodothermia; order Rhodothermales; family BA12; genus CBDUCD01. Next base: position 3,126 of record CBDUBO010000078.1, read on the forward strand.
CTCGTTTTCAACCGGCAACCGCTGGCCCGCGTTGCCCGCGAGTTGGAAAGCCATTACGGCCTGCGCCTGGTGCTGCCCACCGATTTCGGGCGCGAAACCGTCACGGGTACGCTCGTGCTGGGCGATGCCGACGATACCCTGGCCCGGCTGGCGCGTGTTGCCGGGGGCCGCTTCGAGCAGATGGATGCCCAGACGTACCGCCTGGTGGCCGAGTAGCGGCCTGATGCTTCTCTGGGCGCTGCTCTGCGCGGCCCCAGTCACGGCTCAGACCTCCCCTACCCAGGCTCGTTTCCGCTACAGCGCCGCGCCGCTCGCGCGCGTCGTGGCAGACGTGGAGGCGCGCACACCCTACCGCTTTCTCTACCGCGACGCCCTCCTCGACGGCAAAACCGTCACCCTCGACGCCCCGCTGAGCACCCTCGCCGCCGCGCTGGCGCAGGTACTCGAAGGGCAGGGCGTGGGCGTGGAGGCCGACGACACGCACAGGCAGATCCTGCTGTTCGCCCTCAGCGACCGCACCGCGCGCGTGTCCGGCTACGTGCTCGACGCCGAGACGGGCGCACGGCTACCTTATGCCACCGTCACCTACCGCGACAGCGGCGGGCAGCTGCGCGGGGCCGTCTGCAACGAGGCGGGCGTATTTACCCTCAGCCTCCCGCCCGGCACCACCGCCGACCTGACGGCTTCGTTCGTCGGCTTTCTGCCGGGCCGCGCGCGCGCGGTGCCGGGCGCGGGGCCCCTCGCCTTCCGCCTGCACCCGCAGCGCCTCCACGTGGGCGAAACGACCATCACGGGCTCGTTTTTGCAGACCGACCTGGACACGGCCTTCGCCCACACCCTCTCAGCCCACGCTGCCGTCGGGCTGTCCGAGCGGAGCACGCTGCGGGCACTCCAGGTGCTGCCCTCGGTGGGCATCGGGCCGGCGTTTGCGCCCGGCCCTAACGTGCGCGGTGCGCGGGCCGACGGCTTCGAGGTGCTGCTCGACGGCGTGCCCATCTACGCGCCGACACACTTTTTCGGACTGTTCGAGGCCTTCAACCCCGATGCGCTCCAGGCCGTCGCCTTTTACTACGACGCTGCGCCGGCGGCCTTTTTCGCGCCGCCTGGCGGTACGCTCGCCTACAGCACCCGGACAGGCTCGCAGCGGCAGCCGCAGTTCAGCGCGGGGCTCACCAACACGTCGGTGCGCGGCACGGCGGAGGTGCCGCTGGCCAGCGGGCGCGGCAGCCTGCTCGTGGGCGGGCGCGGCTCTGCCCTGGGCGCGTTCGGGTGGATGGGCAACGGCGACCTGGTGCGCATGGGACTGGACGTGGAGCGCCCCACGAGCGCCCTCCCGCCTGCCGCCCAGAGCTTCGACAGCTTCGTCGTCAGCCCCGGTGCCGCATCGGCCACGTTCTACGACGCCCACGCCAAGCTCTACGGCGAGTCGGAGGGCGGGCGGCGGCTGATGGCGAGCCTCTATGCCGGCGGCGACGCGACTCGCCAGGACGCACGCCGTTTCCGCGCCGTTTCCGTCACCAACCCGCAGCAGCCGCGCCTGGAGGCCGAGCCCGTCACCACGCGCAACAGGTGGCAGAGCCGCAGCGCCAGCGTGCAGCTTCAGGGCACGTGGGGCGCGGCCTACCTCTCCACCGTGGCCGCGGCGAGCCATTACGACGCGCGCTTCGAGAAGGACGACTTCCTCTTCGAGCGCAATCCGGGTCCGCTCCAGTCCCTCCTGCGCGGGCCGGTGGACACGCTCGGCTACCGCAACGCTTTCCGTGAACTCCGGTTGAGCCAGCACGCCGCCTGGCCCGCCGGGGCGCGCACCGTCACAGCCGGTTACAGCCTCCACCACTTTGCCGCGCGCTACGAGGAGCAGAGCGGACGCCGCCTGCGCTATGACCAGACGCGCCGGGCCACACAGGCCGACGTGTTCGGCGAGATGGCGTGGCAGACCTCCGGGCTCGATGCGCGGGCGGGCCTACGCGCCCACGCTTTTTCTTCCGGCCCCTTTCTGCGCCTTTCGCCGCGCGTACGTGTACAGTTCACGCCACAGCAGCCGCTCTCGCTCGCGCTCAGTTACAGCCGCAACCACCAGTTTCTGCACAGCCTCTACCTCGAGAACCTGCCCAGCGCCCGCGTGTGGGTGCTCAGCACGGCGGACGAGAAACCCTCCCAGGCTGACGGCGGCAGCGCGACGCTGGCCTGGCGTCCGGGCTCCACCATCTCCCTCCAGGTAGACGCCTACACGCGCCGCATCCGGCACCTGCGCCAGCACGAAACCAACAGCGCCGTGCGCCCCGCCGCCCGCGAAGCCACACTTACCCACCCGTGGCTCACCAACCTCACGGCGCGGGCGCGGGGCGTCGAGGTACTCGCCCTCGCCACCGCCGGAAGGATGCAGTGGACAAACGCCTACACGCTGAGTCGCACCCGCCTCCAGCACCCCGACCTCAACGCGGGCCAGCCTTTCCGAGCCGACTGGGACCGGCTGCACCAGTACCGCAGCCACGTCTCGCTGCAACTTGCGCGCGGCGTGTCGGCAGATGCGCTCTGGCTCTACGGTACGGGCACACCCAACCGACTCGCCTACGAGGACGCCGCCGAACCCGAAGCCCTCGCCGCCTACCACCGCCTCGACCTGGCGCTGCGGTGGGCCGTGCCGATCCGGGGCCGCGCCCGCGTCGAAGCCGCCTTCGCCCTCTACAATGCCTACAACCGCGCCAATCCGTGGTACCGCGAAACCGTCTCGGTCGTCGAGACGCGGGCGCAGCGCCGCCGCTTCGGCTACTACAACGTAGACGTGTACGACCTGGGCCGCACGCCGTCGTTCGAGGTGGTGGTGCGGTGGTGAGGGAAACCTCTAAGGTGGAATGAGAGGCTCGTCGCTGCTTATAGCTTGACGCGGTGAAGTGGAGCGGTCGAGAACCCCTCCCTTGAGGGAGGGGCGCGCAGCGCCGGAGGATGTCCGCAGAAGCAACACCCCCACCCGCTACGCGGGAGCCCCCTCAAGGGGGCGGTTGCTCCTGCTCAACCTCAAAGCGTCTTGCAATATTGGTCAGTCGCTACTTCCTCCCCAATCACCACCCCGCTACCCAGGCCTCCGCCATCTGCGGCAGCCACCGGAAGCGCGGGATGAGGGCGCGGGCGGCGATGGGTTCGGGGGTTTCGACGATGCCGAGCGAGTGGGCCAGCACGCCGCAGACCGTTTCGGGTGACAGGCCGCGTTCGCGCAGCGCGGCCAGCGTGAGGCCCGCGTCGCGCTTGGAGAGCTTCTCGCCGTCGGCGTTGAGGACGAGGCCGAGGTGGGCAAAGGCGGGCGCAGGGGCACCGAGGGCGCGAAAAAGCTGAATCTGCCGGGCCGTCGAATCGAGCAGGTCGGCCCCGCGCACCACTTCGGTGATGCCCATCGCGGCATCATCTACGACGGCGGCGAGCTGGTAGGCATAGACGCCGTCGCGCCGTTTGAGGACGAAATCGCCCACGGCTTCCGCCGTGTCCTCGCACACGCGTCCCTGCACCTGGTCGTTGAAGCACACGACGCCTTCCTCTACGCGGAAGCGCAGCGCGGCGTCAGTCGGGGGCGTCTGGTACCAATCTGCCGGGAGGTAGGCGGGCCGCCATGCTGCCGGGTAAGGCGGCAAGCCGTCGCTGCCGTGCGGTGCGCTCGCCAGCGTGGCGAGGTCGCGCCGCGAGCGGCGGCACGGAAACAGGCGGTGCTGAAGCGCCAGCATTTTCAGCGCCGCCTCGTAGTGCGCCCCCCGCTGGGACTGCTGGTAGGGCGCGTGCGGACCGCGCTCCGGCCCCTCGTCCCAGTCCAGCCCGAGCCACGTTAGGTCGCGCAGGGCGGCCTCGGCCATGCCCGGCACCACGCGCGGCCCGTCGATGTCTTCGAGTCGCCACACGAACACGCCTCGCTGCGCGCGGATGGACAGCCACGCCGCCAGCGCCGTGCGGGCGTTGCCGACGTGCAGCAGCCCGGTGGGAGACGGCGCATAGCGTCCGCGCGGCGGCATGAGGAGGGAGGTTAGACGCTGGAGGTTAGAAGGCTTTTTTCCAGTTTCCAACCCTCAGGACGCGCGCGCCTCACTTTGCCGCCCGCTGCACGAGCTCGCTGATCCTGGCTTCCACCGCCGCCGTCCACTCCACCAGCGCGAAGGCGGTTGGCCACATATCGCCCTCGTCGAGATGGGCCTGGTCGCTGAATCCGAGCGTCGCGTACCTCGCCTTGAACTTCTGCGCACCCTGAAAAAAGCAGACGACCTTGTCGCCCCTGGCGTACGCGGGCATCCCGTACCACGTCCTCGGCGAGAGGGCTGGGGCAACGGCCTGGACGATTGCGTGGACACGCTCGGCGAGCGCGCGGTCGGACGCTGGCATCTCGGCGATCTTCGCGAGGAGGTCACGCTCCCCGTCCGCTTTGTTCGAGCGCGCAGCCTTCAGCTCTTTCGTGCGTTCCTTCATCGCGGCTCGCTCCTCGGCCGTAAACCCGGTATCCTTGTTCTGTGCCATTTTTGCCGAGAGGGGGTGGTTGAGAGGGTGGGGCGTTGTGACGCCCTGTGCGGAAGCTATGGCATGGCCTGTGACAGCTTCCCGTCTCAACGCTTCGACTGGCCGCAGAACTACCCTCTACGCCGCGCCGCGCACGGGCCGGCCGCTGCCCTGGCGCAGGTGCTCGAACGACCCCGTCACGGCGGACGAGATGTTGGCCAGGTGAGACGACACGCGCGAGAGCATCTGCGCCGACAGCGCCAGCACGACGGCTTCGTTGGCCGTCAGGTCTTCGCTGGCGGCCATCTCGCACAAGAGGTCGGCCACCTCGCCCTTGTTGCGGTCGTGCTTGAGCAGGAGTGCCTGCGCCCGCCGCTCGTCGCCCTCGA
>CBDUBO010000079.1:0-7982 GCA_965365405.1 uncultured Rhodothermales bacterium
CCTGGTACGACTCGACGCGCAGCCACCGCTCGGGCTCCTGGGGCGTGGCGTGCACGAGGGTACAGTTTTCGAGCGTGGCGATGAGGGGGAGGGTGCCCAGCCACGCCCGGTCGTCTTCATCGAGGAGATTGTGATGGAGTTTGGCCGCGAGCGCACCGTCCCTGGGCAGGCCCCGCACGTCGCCCGTCGCCACGGCCTCGTCGTGGTTGCCGCGCAGCACAATCTGGCAACGGCTGCGCACCAGGTCGAGGCAGGCCTTCGGGTCGGCGTTGTAACCCACCACGTCGCCCAGGCACACGGCTACGTCCGGGGCACGCCGGTCCAACTCGGCCAGCACCGCCTGGAGCGCTTGCAGGTTCGCGTGAACGTCGGAAAGGAGGGCAATGCGCACGGGCAGCGGCCGGGAGGGGGAGGCGTAAGATATCTTCCGCCCACGTTTTCGTGCCGCCCGATCTTGAACGGCCCGTGTCTTTTGCAGCATCTCAACGGGTGATCGCCCTCAACGGGCAGAAACCCTTTCAAAACCCGCCGCGCACTTATGCTCACCGTCGCGTTTTTCTACGGAGGCGTTTCGCCCGAACACGAGGTCTCGGTGATCTCGACGCTCCAGGCCGCGCACGCGCTCGACCGCTCGCGCTACGCGCCGCTCATGGTGTACGTGGCCAAAGACGGCACCTGGTACACGGGTGAGGTGCTGCTGGAAATGGAGCGTTACACCGACCTCGACGCCCTCCGCGCAGCGGCCACACCTGTGGCCCCCGTGCCGGGCGAGACAGGCCGCCTGCTGCTGGCCGAGCGGGCCACGCCGCGCCTGTTCGGGCCCGCGCCGCGCCGCTTCCAGGCCGACGTGGCGTTTCTCGGCTTTCACGGCGGCGAGGGCGAAAACGGCGGCTTCCAGGGACTGATGGAAACGCTCAACGTGCCCTACACCGGCAGCGGCGTATTCGGCTCGGCCCTCGGCATGGACAAGGTGCTCTCCAAAATCGTCTCGCGCGACCAGGGCATTCCCATCGTGGACTGGGTGGCCTTCCGCGAGTCGGATTGGGGAGGGCACGAGGAAGCGTGGCTGGATCGCTGCGAAGGCGAGCTGGGCTATCCGTGCGTCGTCAAACCGTCCCGGCTGGGGTCGAGCATCGGCATCTCGAAGGCAGACAACCGGGCCGAACTGGACGCGGCCATCGAAGAGGCGCTGCGTTACGACGAGAAGGTGGTGGTGGAGCGGGCCGTGCACCCGCTGCGCGAGGTCAACTGCTCGGTGCTGGGCGATCCCAACCACGCCGAGGCGAGCCTGATCGAGGAGCCCGTGCGCACGGCAGGCGAGAAGCTGCTCACGTTCCAGGAGAAATACATGCGGGGCGGTGGGGCCGGCAAGGGCAAGGCTCCCCAGGCGCGGGGGGCCAAATCGAAAAACCGCGCCGAGGGTATGGCCTCGCTCGACCGCCTCATTCCCGCCCCGCTCGGCGAGGCGCAGACGGCAGAGATCCGAAAACTGGCCGTGCAGATTTTCCAGTTGTTCGAGTGCGCCGGCGTGGCCCGCATCGACTTCATGATTGACGACGCGGCGAGCAAGGTCTATTTCAACGAGATCAACACCATTCCGGGCTCGTTTTCCTTCTACCTGTGGGAGCCCACGGGCGTGCCGTTTGCCGAACTCGTCCACCGCATGATCGAGATCGGGCGGGCGCGGCACCGGGCCAAGAACGGGCGCGTGCGCCAGTACGGCGTCAACCTGCTCTCGGCGCGGAGCCTGTCGGGCCTGAAGGGCAGCAAAACGCAAGCGTAAACGCGCTCACGCATCGAGGGGATGCTGCGGGAGCACGATCATGAAGCGACTGCCTTCTCCAGGAATGCTTTGCGCTTCGATGGTGCCGCCGTGCCGCTCCACGATGCGGCGGGCGATGGCGAGCCCCATGCCCGTGCCTTCGTATTCGCGCTGCGTGTGAAGGCGCTGGAACGGTGAGAAGATGCGCTCGCTATACCGATCCTCGAAGCCGATGCCATTGTCGGTAACTACGAGGCGCACGCCAGCTTCCGTGTCCTCACGCGTAATGTGGATGCTGGGCGGCACGCCGGGGCGGTGGAATTTGAGCGCGTTGGCGATGAGGTTCTGGAAAAGCTGCCGCATTTGAAGGGGATCTGCGTGGAGCGTGCCCAGCGCGTCCGCGATAACGCGTCCCTGCGTCTCGCGAAGGCGCAAGTCGAGGTCGTCCACGGCGTCACGTACGAGTGCCTCCAGGTCGACGGGGACGAAGGGCTGCATCTTTGTCGTGACACGCGAGAACGCGAGCAGATCGCGGATGAGGCTACTCATGCGGGCCGCCGCCGCTTGCATACGCAACGCGAAGTGCTGCCCTTCCTCGTCGAGCTGGTGGGCTTTCTCGTCCACGAGCAGTCCAGCAAACGCCTGGATCTTGCGCAGCGGCTCCTGGAGGTCGTGGCTGGCCACGTAAGCAAACTCCTGCAACTCGCGGTTGCGGATTTCCAGCTCTGCCGTCCGTTGTCTGACGCGCTGTTCGAGCGTGCCGTTGATCCGCTGCAACTCCGCCTGGGCCGCCACCTGCTCGGTCACGTCGTGCCCCTGCACGAAGATGCCGGACACACGCCCGTCAAGTTCCACGACCGGCTGGTACAGGAAGTCCACGTACAGTTGTTCGAGCGGGCCGTCGGCCTCGCGCTGAAGCAACACGCCGATGCCCTGCCCGATGTAGGGTTTGCCGGTCGTATACACCTCGTCCAGCAAGGTGACGAATCCCTGTTCGACGACCTCGGGCAGCGCTTCACCAACGCGCTTTCCGAGGACTTTCCGGTTGCCGACAAGCTGGTTGTAGGCGTCGTTCGTCAACTCGAACACGTGATCGGATCCGCTGAGCACGGCCATGAAGCCAGGGGCCTGGCGGAACAGCGTGTGCAGACGCTGGCGCTCGGCATCGAGAATGCGGTTGGTTTCCTGCACGGCTCGCGCACGCCGTAAGACGCCTTCCTCCATCTGCTCATGGGCCGCCTTGGCCTCCCGGAGGGCATTCTTCATCTGCTGCAACTCCGTCACGTCCACGGTGTGCTGGAGGACGAAGACGACGGCACCGTCGGGGCCGAACAGAGGAGTGTGCGTGGCGCTCCAGAAGCGCTCTTCGTGCAGGATACCCTCGGGGGTGTCGCGGGGAATCGTGTAGGGGATGAGGGCCAGTTCGTCCCGCACTCCGTGCTGGAGCACCCGTTCGAACGATGCACGCAAACGCTGCACGTTCTCGTCTGCTGGCGTGTTCGGGTCGCCTGGAAAGACATCGAAGATGTAGCGTCCCATCAGCGCGTCACGCTGGCTGCTCGTCACGGCGAGGTAGGCATCGTTGACGGCCACGTACCGCAAGCTGCGATCAAGCAGCATATACGGGTTTGGCGAGCAGTTGAAGAGCGCTTCGAAATCGATCACCGAGGTGGAAAGCACCTGGCAGGTCGGAGTGGTATCGGGCATCCAGTTGGAGGCGAGAAGAGGAAGCTATCGGTGCAGCGGTTCCGGGCGCCGAGGCGCAGGAGTCGCAGAATAGGGCATTGCACGCGCTCTGAAATCGGTGCATTTGGCTAAATAGCTGTAAAACGGGAGGATGTGCGTGCGAAAAGAGTACGTCCGCCGCCGTTGCGAGTCTGCCCGTGCAGAGGTGCGTTGGTAATGCACCTTATCCAAGTCTCGGTGCAGGTCTACTGCGAAATCAACGCTTTCGCCTTCATGCTATGCGGCATCCGCTACGGTGAAGGGACGAGCGTCAATCCGGACGCGCCGCTCGTCGCCAGCGGCGACCTCAACCCGCGTGGCCAGACGCTGAGCGCCAAGGTGATTACGGACGCCGAGATTGGCTACCGCAGCCCGCGCGGCTTCACCGTCGCCGTCGGGGCCAACCACCTGTTCGATGTGTACCCGGATAAGGAGGTGAAGATCAACTCGAACACGGGCACGTTCCTCTACAGCGGCTACTCGCCCCTCGGCTTTTTCGGACGCTTCATCTACACCCGTCTCTCGGTCACGCTCTGACCTTTTTGTGCCTTTTCACACGGCTCTGCGCCTCTACGGGGTGCCAAGCCGCGCGCGTTTTGCCCATCGGGTACACGAACCAATAGCGCACGCGGGTGGACGGCGGGGGTGGTTTGGCTGTACCATCGGGGCACGCTGCCGCTGCCGTACCCTTGTTTGTCCGCCTCTCCGTCGTCGCCCTGCTGAGCGCCCTGGCTGTGCCGCTAGAGGCGCAGCCCGTCTTCACGGTAGCAGACTTCGGCCTGCGGGCGCAGCCGCACGTGCGCGCCAGCCAGGGCGCAGCCCGGCCCGACACGCTCGCGCCGCTGCTGGCGCTGCGTGGCGGTCCGCACGTGTTCAGCGTGGCGGCGGCAGGGTGGGGCCCGGTCTCGGAAGAGGTCAACACGCCCGTGGCCTGCCAGCCGCTGCTGCCGGGCTGCCAGGATGTCCACCTCGCCGGCGCGTCGCTCGTGGTGGAAGCGCGGCAGGGCGCGGAGGCCCTCTACCGCTTTCAAGACCTGGAAAGTGACGGCCTGTTCAGCCGAGGCTGGGCGGGCACCTCGGTGGGCGCCGCGGGTGTGCCCGTAGAGGGGCGGCTGGTGTACAGTCCGCCCGAACAGGTGCTGGCTTTCCCGCTGTCCGAGGGCAGCCAGTGGCACGTGCAGGGCCGCGCGCACCTGGTCGTGGCGGGCGTGGAGGTAGAGGCCGCCCCGGTGGCGTGCACGCGCGCGGTAGTGGCGTGGGGCGTGTTGCGTCTGGAAAGCCTCGACGTGCCCGGTCTGCTGGTGCGCAGCGCGTGCGCTACGTGGGCGGGCAGTACGGCTCAGCCGGACACGGTGGCACCCGATAGCGCCCGCGCCTTCTCGTTCGTGTCCCCCACCCATCAACTCGCCGCCGACGTGGACGGTGCCGGGCGGGTGCGGAGCGCGCTGCTCGACACGTACGGCGCGGTGCCTACGGCGCGTGGGGACGAGCACATGGCGCTGGGCCTTGCCGTGCTCAACACGCCGCGTCCCAACCCTTCGCGTGGGGCCGTCGCGCTTACTTTCTCGCTCTCTGCGCCGGGGCGGGTTCAGTTGGACGTGTACGACGCGCTGGGACGGCGCGTGGCTGTGGCGGCCAGCGGCTTTTTCCAACCCGGCACACATGCCGTCGTGTGGGCGGCGTCCGTGCCGCAAGGGGTGTACGCGGTGCGGCTGGAAGCGGGCGGGCAGCGCCAGACGCGCCTGCTGGTGCGCGTCGAGTAAACCCTTGGGCAAGAGCACGGTGCCGTATTTTGCGCGTCCACCCTCCCTGTGTCCCTGGATGCGCTGTTTCCGACCGCTGCCCGGCCCCGAACCGGTCTTGCGCCCATGAAGTGGCGAACCCTGACGCCGCCCATCGTGCTTGCGGCCTCGCTCCTGCTGACCGTCATTGCGACGTGGACCATCGCCCGGAGCGCGTACGAGCGAGACGAAGCCCGCTTCGTCAACGCTACCCAGGCCACCACCGACCGCATCGTGGGGCGGCTCGAAACCTACGTGGCGCTGTTGCGCGGCGGAGCCGGGCTTTTCGCCGGGTCGGAGACGGTCACCTATGACGATTTTGCCGCGTACGCATACCGCCTCGACATTCAGAACCGCTATCCGGGCATTCAGGGGTATGGATACACCAAGCTGGTAGCCCCCGCCCAGGTGGACAGCATCAAAGGGGTGATGGCGCGGGCAGGCTTTCCGGACTTCCGCATCTACCCCGAAGGCGCTACCGGGCGCCGCCACACGATCCTCTACCTGCAACCGCTCGACGAGCGCAACCGGGTGGCCATCGGCTACGACATGTTCAGCGATCCCACGCGGCGGGAGGCCATGTCGCGCGCGTGGGAGCAGGGCACGGTGGCCATGTCGGGGCGGGTGCGGCTCGTGCAGGAGGATGCGGGCGGGCGTGAGCAGGCCGGCTTTCTCATCTACGTGCCCGTCTATCGCAGCCGCGTCGTTCCAGCCACCCTGCGTGAGCGGCTGGCCTTGCTGGACGGTTTCGTGTACGCGCCTTTCCGCGCCGACGATCTCTTCAAGGGCATCTTCGGCACGGAGCAACGCCCGCGCGCGGCCTTCCAGATCTACGACGGGGCCGTCGTGCGCCCCACTGAACTGCTGCACGACTCGCGCACGGGCGGCTTCGGCCCCGCCGAACGCCCCACGTTTCAGAAAACGAGCCGGCTCACGTTTGCCGGTCGCACGTGGACGGTCGTCTTTGCACAGACCCCACACCTGGTGTCGGGCTTCTGGCATTCGCTGGCCCCTCCGGTGGCGGGCTTCGGGATGGTGGTGAGCCTGCTGTTGTTTCTGCTGACGCGCCAGCAGGTGCGCCGCGAAAACGAACTGCGCCAGCGCGAGCAGGAGTTCTCCACGATGGTCAACGCCATCCCCCAACTGGCTTGGCGCACCGACGCAGAGGGGGCCATGGTGTGGTACAACAGCCGCTGGTACGATTACACCGGCACGACCTTCGACGAGGTGGCCGGCCAGGGCTGGCAGCGCGTGCTTCCCCCCGACCACGTCGCGCGCGTGACGACGCGCTTCAAGGCGCACGTGGCGAGCGGCGAGCCGTGGGAGGATACCTTCCCGCTGCGCGGGCGCGACGGCACTTACCGCTGGTTTCTGTCGCGGGCCGTACCCATTCGCAACGCGCAGGGGCAGGTGCTGCGCTGGTTTGGCACCAACACAGACGTGACGGAGCAGCGCCAGATGCAGGAGGCCGAAGCCCGTGCCATCCGCGAACAGGCCGCCCGCGAAGCCGCCGAGGCGCGCGAGGAAGAGCTGCGCCGCCAGTCCATCGAACTGGAGCGCAGCAACCGCGAGTTGCAGGACTTTGCCTACGTGGCCAGCCACGACCTCCAGGAGCCGCTGCGCAAAATCTCCGCCTTTTCCGACCTGCTCGTTTCCGAGTACGGCACCCAGCTGGATACGCAGGCGGCGTTCTACGTCGGCCGGATGCAGAACGCGGCCCAGCGCATGAGCCGCCTCATCAGAGACCTGCTCGCCTTCTCGCGCGTGACCACCAAAACGCGCCCGTTCGTGCGCGTGAAGCTGGACGAGGTGCTGAACGACGTGCTGGGCGACCTGAGCGTTCGGCTCTCCGAAACGGGCGGCGAGGTCGCGGTGGGCGCGCTGCCCGAAGTCGTGGCCGACCCGATGCAGATGCGGCAGCTTTTCCAGAACCTCATCGCCAACGCGCTCAAATTCCACCGCCCCGGCGTGCCGCCCCACGTCGAGGTCGAGGCGCGCCGCGTGGAGGTGGCAGGCCGCGAAGCCTGGGAAATCACCGTCGCGGACAACGGCATCGGCTTCGACGAGAAGTACATAGACCGCATTTTCTCGCCCTTTCAGCGCCTGCACGGCCAGGAGGCTTTCGAGGGTACGGGCATCGGGCTGGCCATCTGCCGCCGCATCGTGGAGCGGCATGGCGGCGAACTGACGGCCCGCAGCACGCCCGGCGAGGGCAGCACGTTCGTCATCCATCTGCCCGCCGAGGCGGGGGTGCCGGCGTAGCCGCGCGGGTTACCGGCCCCGGAGCCAGGGCTGCGGGTTCATCGTCGTGCCCTTTTTGAAGAGGGCGAAAAACACGCCCGCGCCCCGCGGCTGATCCGCCGTGCCCGCCCGCCCGATGGGCTGGCCTGCGGCCACGCGCGTACCGCTGCGCACGGACACCGACGAGAAGTTGGAATAGAGGCTCTGGTAGTCGCCGTGCTGGATGAGCACGTAGGTGCCGAAGTCCGGCATGGCGTCCACGCGCGAGACGACGCCCTCGAACACGGCCCGCACTTCCACGCCGGGCCGCGTGGCGATGAGGATGCCCGGGTTGGGCGTGCGCGTGCCCGTGGCCGGATTGACGATTTCGCCGAACGGCTCGACGACGACGCCCTCGGAAGGCCACGGCATCCGCCCTCGGTTCTGCTCGAACGAGCCCGAGAGCGCCTCGAAAGCCGCCGTCTCGGCGGCGT
>CBDUBO010000080.1:0-7947 GCA_965365405.1 uncultured Rhodothermales bacterium
CGGACGGCGCGCCGTTCTACCTCTACAACAACGGCGCGCGCGCTGAGAACGCGGGGCTGTGGGAGAGCCAGAGCATAGGCGATTTGCTCGGCTTCGGCGGCGTCACCAACGGTGGCAGTGTCTTCGTCAACGAAAGCGGCGCCACGTTCAAGAAGACAGGTGACGCTTCCGGCAATCCGCTCTTGATCACGGTCAACTCGTTCGACAATGCCGGGATTGTCAGTCCCGAATCGGGCACGATTGACCTGAACGTGAATACGGACTTCGACCACCAGATCGGCGGGCTGATTCAGGGGACGTCCACGTTCGACATCGCGGGTGCGACCTTTACCCACAACGGCGACACCGGCCCCGGCACCTCGCCCGGTACCCTTTCGTGGATCGGCCCCTGGGCACCGTCAGCCGCCGCGACGTTTTTCGTCGAGATCGCAGGCAACGGCGGGCCGGGCGCGGCCAACGGGCACGACCAGCTTGCCGTAAACGGTAACGCCACCCTCAGCGGGGCGCTCGACGTGAGCCTGCTCGGCGGCTTCAAGCCCAGTGAGGGCGATCAGTACGTCATCCTGACGGCCAGCAGCGTCACGGGGCAGTTCAACAACACGGTGGCCGGCAACCGCATCTACGCGGGCAATGGCGTCGCCTTCACCGTGATCTACAACCCGACCAACGTCACGCTCGTGGCGGACCTCCTCCAGGCCGACTACGCCCTGGCCAAGCTCGTGGATGGCGTGGCGAGCAAGACGGTGGACGCGGGCACCGACGTGACCTTCACCGTCACGATCACCAACAACGGGCCGGACGACGGCTCCGAGTTTGGCCTCGACGCTGAAATCGAGGTCGAAGACCAGCTTCCTGCCGGCCTCACCCTCGTATCGTCCAGCACGACGGCAGGCACCTACGACCCCAACACGGGCGTGTGGATGCTGGACGCGCTCGACAGTGGCGACAGCGAGACGCTCACCATCGTGGCGACGGTGGCGCAGGGCACGCACGTCAACACGGCCACGATCAACACGACGGCGCTGGAGAACACGAACGGCTCCAACGACAGCGCCAGCGCGCAGGTCGAGGGGCAGAGCGCCGACCTCGCCGTCACCAAATCCTCCAGCCCCAACACCGTGATGGTAGGCGACGCGTTCACCTACGAGGTGACGCTTACCAACAACGGCCCCAACGCTGCCACTGCTATCGCCGTGGCCGACACCATCCCGGCGGGATTGACCTGCACGGTGCTGCCGAGCGCCGGCACGTATAGCAACAGCCAGTGGACGGTGCCGAGCCTCGCCAATGGCGGCAGCGCCACGCTCCTGTTCGGCTGCACGGCTTCGGCAGCGGGCACGTACCAGAACACGGCCACCCGCACGGCCAGCAGCCCCGTTGACGCCAACGCGGGCAACGACAGCGCCAGTGCAAGCGTCGTCGTGACGGCCTCGCCCGACCAGGCCGACCTCCAACTGGCCAAGACGGTCAGCGCGCCGACGGCTACCGTTGGCACGCAGGTAACGTTTGTCGTGACGCTCACCAACAGCGGGCCGGACGCCGCCACGGGCATCGCCGTTTCCGACCCGCAGCCAGCCGGCCTCACGTTCGACACGGTCACGCCGAGTGCAGGCAGCTACAGCGCGGGCGTGTGGACGGTGGCGAGTCTGGCCAGCGGCGCGGATGAGACGCTGACCATCGTGGCGACGGTGACGCAAGCCGGGCAGCGCACGAACACGGCCACGATCACGGCCAGCGACCAGATTGACCCGGACGCGACCAACAACGAGGCCAGTGCGAGTGTTACCGGCCAGCCAGCCGGCCCCTCTGCGCAGATCGTGCCCTCGCTGGATTCGCTCGCCGCTCAGTGCGACGGCACCTACACCGCGTTCTTCGGCTACCAGAACGCGAACAGCGTCGTAGTCAACATCCCCGTCGGGCCGAGCAACTTCTTTGCGCCCGCGCCGCAGGACAGGGGGCAGACGACGGCTTTCCAGCCGGGTACGCAGCAACAGGCGTTTTCCGTCTCGTTCGCGGGCGGTACCATTACGTGGACGCTGACCGGCCCCGACGGCCAGACGCGCACTGCGACGGCCAACAGCAGCAGCGCGCCGCCTGCCCAGGGCTGCACCTGCCAGAGCCCCGTCGCCCCGTCGTACGCGGGCGGCTACGTGCTCAACAGTGCCGGCACGCGTGCCTTTGTGCAGGTGACGGTGCCTGAAGGTGGCACGCGCTTCCGCTTCTACAACACGACCAACCTCGTCGTGGGGAATCCGGAAGGCGACACCGAGAGCGGCACGCCGCTGACCGGCTTTACCCGCGCAGGCGACGTGTTCGACTTTAGCCCGCCCTCCCCCACTGAGGTGTTCTTCCCCGTCACGACGGCAGGCGGTGGCACGCGGGTAGCGTTCTTCCTCGCCATCACCGACGCCTGCGGGCAGACGGTGGACGTGGATCCGGACTTCACGATCACGGGCGTCTTTGACGACGGGCTGGAAGGGTTCATGCTGGCCCCGGCGGCGCCTTCGCCCACGACAGGGCCGGCCCTCATTCGCTTCTCCCTCAGCGCGCCGTCGGACGTGCAACTGGCCGTCTATGACGTGCTGGGCCGCGAGGTGGCACGGCTGGTGGATGCACCGCTCGCCGCGGGCACGCACCAGGCCCGCTTCGACGCCACGGCGCTGCCTGCGGGGGTGTACGTGTACCGCCTCTATGCCGAAGGCCAGACCCGCACGCGCACCCTCACCGTGGCGCGCTGAGCCATTTCATCCACGTCTAAACCAGATAGCGATATGAACGAGCATGAAATAACCCGCGCTACCGAAAGCGCGATGGCGACGAAGAAGCCCTATCAGGAGCCCCGCATCCGCCGTGAGGCACGGATGCCCGTCGTGACGGCGGGCTCGTTCGACCTCATCATACCCAACCCGTAGCAGCAGACCTGTCCTGGGTTGGCGTTACGGCCGGGCTTCCCACACCGGGGGGCCCGGCCGTTTTCATGCGGCCCCGCCGGGGGTGGCAGGCAGCAACACCGTGACCGTCGTGCCGCCGCCTTTGGCGCTCTCGATATGGATCGTGCCGTGCATCATCTCGACGAGGCGCTTGACGATGGCGAGGCCGAGCCCGCTGCCTGTGTGCGAGCGCGACAGCCCGCCCGACTCCTGCCGGAACTCGTCGAACACCTGGCCCAGAAACGCCGGGTCGATGCCGATACCGGTGTCCACCACCCGGATCTCGACCTGGTCGCCCACCTTTTGCATCTCGACGCGCACCTGCCCGGCTTCGGTGAACTTGATGGCGTTCGAGAGCAGGTTTCCCGCAATGCGGTTGAAGGCGGGCCCGTCGAGGTGGGCGTGCAGCGGCTCGACGGGCAGGTCGCTTTCGAGGGCGATGCCTTTGGCCTCGGCCAGCGGCCGGAACAGGTTGACCGTGGTGCGCATCAGGGGCACCAGGTTGGTGGCCTTCAGGTCGAGGTGGACGGCCCCGGCTTCCATGCGCGCCAGGTCGAGCACGGAGTTGAGCGTTTCGAGCAGCCGCGCGCCGCTTTCCTGGATCAGCGTAGCCAGTTCGCGTAGCTGCGGCGACTCGATCTCGTCCTGCAACACCTCGGCAAAGCCGATGACGGCCGTGAGCGGCGTGCGTACCTCGTGGCTCATGTTGGCGATAAAGGTGGACTTGAGCGCGCTCAGCATCTCGGCCTCGTCGCGGGCACGGATGAGTTCGGCCTCGTAGCGCTTGCGGTCGGTGATGTCGAGCGAGTAACTCACGACGTACGCCACCTTGCCCTCCTCGTCGAGCACGGGGCGGGCCACGCGCAGCATGTGGCACGCGCCCTTCGGACTGTCGAGGATTTCCTCGTACTCGTCGGGTTCTTTCCCCTCGATCACGCGGCGGATCCACGCCTGCCGCTCCAGGAAGGGAGCCGGATCGCGCCCGCGCAGGCGCGCGTAGGCCTCCTGCCTTTTGCCTATCAGCAGCGCACGCGTCTCGGCGTCGCGCACGGCGTGGCGGTTGAGAAAGAGGTAGCGCCCCTCGGCATCCATCACGGCTACGTCCAGGGGAAGGTCGTGCAGGATGTGTTCGTAGAACTGGCGCAGCCGCTCGATTTCGCGGGCCGCCTCCTTCTGCTCGCTCACGTCCACCACGACGGTCGTCGTGCCATCGTAAGCGCCGGAAACCTGGCGGGGCACGATGACGACGAGGGCGTCGAAGTAGGTGCCGTCGTTGCGCTGCACGCGCGCTTCGTAGCGCTCGCTGCCGTCGCCGGAGGCGCGGCGACCCTCCCGGTCGATGAGGATCTGCGCGCGGTCGTCGGGGTGGAGAAACTGCACCGGGTCCATGCCGAGCGCTGCGCTTTCGGAAAAGCCCGTCATGCGCAGCAAGGCCGGGTTGACGTAGCGGATGCGAAAATCGGCGTCGCTGATGACGAGGCCCTGCCCGACGGTGTCGATGACGGAGCGGGCAAAGTCGCGCTCGGCTTCGACTTCGGCGCGGAGCTGCTCGCGCTCCTCCACGTCGAGCATCATGCCGACGACACACGGCTCGCCCTCGAAGGCCACCAGTTCGGCTGCGACGAGCACGCGGCGCACACGCCCGCTGCGTGTGCGAACAGAAATCACGCGCGGGTCCAACTGTTTCTCCTTCTCCAGCAGGCTCATGGTGCCATCGCGCCGGCTTTCGTCCATCCACAGGCCAGCCTCCACAGTGGTTCGCCCCACCAGTTCGTCGGGCGAGGTGTAGCCCAGCAGGCGGGCAAAGCTGGTGTTGACCTCCAGAAAACACCCGTCTTGCACGCGCGTAATGCTCAGCCCGACGGGAGAGATGCGGAAAAGCAGGTCGAAGCGGTCTTTGCTTTCGCGCAGCGCCTGGCGCGCCTCCTCGCGGTGCGTCACGTCGCGCCCGTAGAGGCGCACCGAAGCGCCGTCGGGGCCGAGGTGCGCGGTCTGCTCGTAGATCCGATTTCCCAGCCGGCACGTGGCATAGGCCACGGATGCGCCGCCGGCCAGTTCTTCACGCAGCGTTTGCAAGCAGGCCAGAAAAGCATGGTCGCCGCCAGCGGCTTTGAGGTCAGGCATGGCCTGGCGCGCCGCCTCGTTGAGAAAGGCCACCGTGCCATCGGGCTGCACCTCGACGACGGGCTCGGGCGCAAAACGCAGAAACGAAGCCAGGTGCTCGGCTTCGGCCTGGGCACTGTGCTCGGCCTCGCGGTCGTACAGCTGGATCTCGAACATCGAGCGGGCACCGTACACCACCCAGGCCCCCGCCACGCGCACGTGCCGGGGCTCGCCGCTGAAGCCCAGCACACGCGTGTTGAGGCCTGTAGGGGCCGCCTGGCCACCCGACGCGTGGAGCCACGCGGCCACGCCCGCCCGGTCTTCGGGCACGATGAGGTCGAGAAACGGCTGGCCCAGTACCGTGCTGCCGGAAACCACCCCCAGCATCTGCCGCGCGGGTGGATTGGCATAGACGATGCGCGCGTCCTCGAGCATGACGAGCGCCCACGGCAGCTTGTCCACGACACTGAAGAGCTGCTGCTCCTGCCGGGCCTTGCTGGGACGGCGGAACGTGCGGAGCAGCCAGCCAGCCAGCAGACCCGCCAGTAGCAACCCTGCCGCCGCCAGCAACCCTGCAGGTGCCTGGAGGTGCTGCACCAGTTCCCAGGCCTCGACGCCTCGCTCCACCTCTGTTAGAAGCGGCACGGCGAGCATGATTCCGGATCCAAACGTGGTGGAGAACAGCATGCAGATACGCTTGGCTTGGAGATGCATTTCTCTTGGCAACGCAAAGTAAGCCAATATGCGCCACACGCGTTGGCAGGCGTACTTTCGTGCCCTACCACCGCTGCTCATGCCCCATCCGCATACCCTGCTTGCCCACGCCGGGTGCCGCCCCGACCCCGCTACGGGCGCCCTCGTGGCGCCGCCCGTGCTTTCCACTACGTTCGAGCGCGCCGCCGACGGCTCGTATCCGGGCGGGCACGTGTACACCCGAGCCTCCAACCCCACGCGTAGCGCACTCGAAGAGGTGCTGGCCCGTCTCGAAGGCGGCGCGGCGGCAGCTACGTTCGCTTCCGGCATGGCGGCCACGCACGCCGTCTTCCAGGCCCTGCCGCCCGGCAGCCACGTCGTCGTCCCGGACGACGTGTACTTCGGCGTGCGCCGCCTGCTCGACGGCGTCTTCGGCGGCATCCTCACCTACACCCTCGCCGACCTCAGCACGCCCGGCACGCTTGAACAGGTGCTGCGCGAGGAGACGCGCCTGGTGTGGGCCGAGACGCCTTCCAACCCCCTGCTGCGCATCACCGACCTGGTGGCACTCGGGGCCGTCACGCGCGCGCGCGGCATCCCCCTCGCCGTGGACGGCACGTGGACGACGCCGCTGCTCCAACAACCGCTCGCGCTCGGTGCCGACCTCGTCGTGCATTCGGTGACGAAGTACCTCGCCGGCCATTCGGACGTGCTGGGCGGGGCCGTCGTGGCAAAGGAGGAATCCGGCCTTTTCAGTCGCATCCGGCAGTTTCAACAGACCGCCGGGCCCGTGCTCGACCCGTTCAGCGCGTGGCTGACGCTGCGCGGACTGCGCACACTTCACGTGCGGCTGGCGCGTCAGTGCGAGACGGCGGCAGAAGTGGCGCGCTTTCTCGACGGTCACGGAGCCGTGGCCGACGTGTACTACCCCGGCCTGCCCCACCACCCCGGCCACGACGTGGCCGCCCGGCAGATGAAGCACTGGGGCGCGATGCTGTCGTTCGTGCTGCGCGACGAAGCCGCTGCGCATCCCCTTGCCGGGAGGTTGCAGGTGTTCCGGCAGGCCACTTCGCTGGGCGGCACGGAAAGCCTGGTAGAACACCGCGCCTCTATCGAAGGGCCGGACACGCGGGCTCCGCAGGGCCTGCTGCGCCTCTCCGTCGGGCTCGAACACGCCGCCGACCTGACAAACGACCTGGCGCAGGCGCTGGGGTGAAGGGGATTTCGGAAGGCGGAGCGCGGAAGGCGAAGGCAGGTACTGGGCGTCAATCAGCCGTCACGCACCACGCAGCAAGACCCAGCCCAGCGAAACACGCAACACGCACTACACACCACGAACCGAAACCGCTTCCAGCCGGTTAGCGCGCTTTTTCGCCCACACCCGCATGAAACTGCCGTTTTTCCTCGCCAGCCGATTCGTCGCCGCCGACTCACTCGAAGGGGCGCTGCCCGTCGTGAGTGGGCTCAACGAAAAAGGGTTGCACGTCACGCTCGACCTCCTGGGCGAATACGTGAGCAAGCGCGACGTGGCCCAGCAAGCGCTTGACGAGTACGTGCGCCTGGTCAACACCATCGCCGCCCGCAAGCTCGACTCCAACATCTCCATCAAGCTTTCCATGCTGGGCCAGAAGATTGACGAGGACTTTGCCCTCGCCAACCTCAACACGCTGCTGGCCGTGGCGAAGGAAAAGGACGTGTTCGTGCGGCTGGACATGGAGGGCTCGGACATCACGCAGAGCACGCTCGACCTGTTCGAGGCTGTTTATCCCCGCTACCCCGACCACGTGGGCGTGGTGCTCCAGGCGTACCTGCACCGGACGGCAAAAGACGTGGAGCGCATGTGCGCGCTTAAGGCGCGGGTGCGCATCTGCAAGGGCGCGTACAAAGAACCGGCTTCCATCGCCTACCAGAAGATGGACGACATCCGGGCGCACTACATGGACTACGCCAAGGCACTTATCCGGCACGCGCGCTACCCCGGCATTGCCACCCACGACGACAAGCTGATCGAAGCGACCAAGCAGTTCGTGCGCGACGAGGGCATCGACCACAGCCGCTTCGAGTTCCAGATGCTGTTCGGCATCCGCCCGGACACGCAGGAGCACATCGTGCAGGAAGGCTACAACATGCGCGTGTACGTGCCCTATGGCACGGACTGGTACCCGTACTTCAGCCGCCGCCTGCGCGAGCGCAAGGAGAACGTCTGGTTCGTGCTCAAGAA
>CBDUBO010000081.1:0-7917 GCA_965365405.1 uncultured Rhodothermales bacterium
AACACAGGGCTGACTCGTGTAGCCATAGGCCTCGACAGCCTGAAAAGACCGTTCTCTTCCCCTGACAATTTCCTGCTGGGTACAGCGACTACGGCGCAGGAAGTGACCGCACGGCTGACCAACCGGGACCCCGGAGCGAAGCATCAGGTCTCGATCCTGTGTTGCACCAATCCAAACGGCAATCGGTGCGCAAACACTGACTGGATACGGGCTAAGCCGCTCCACGAGAAAACGCAGCATGTGGCACCCCGCGCCACGGGTGGGCCGGTGGTGAAGGTCGAGGAGGATGTCGGCGTACCCATCATCGGGGGCAAGGGTGACGCCAAGCAGGACTGAGCAACACCCTATTCACCATGCCGCCCGTCAAAACCGAAAAGCCCGGCCCCGGCCAGGAGTCCGTGTGGGACTACCCGCGCCCGCCGCGTGTGGAAGCAACGGCCGCACACCTGCGCGTCGAGCACGGTGGACAAACGGTGGCTGAGACGACGCGCGGCCTGCGCGTGCTGGAAACGAGCCATCCGCCCGTCTTCTACTTCCCGCCGGAGGATGTGCAGACCGATTTCCTCGTACCTACGCCGGACGGTTCGTTCTGCGAGTTCAAGGGCCGCGCCGTGTACTGGGATGTGCTCGTGGGCGGCCACCGCGCCGAGCGCGCCGCGTGGAGCTACCCAGCGCCCTCCGGCCCGTTTGCCGCGCTCAAAGACCACGTCGCCTTTTACGCCGACCGCGTGGACGCCTGCTGGGTGGACGGCGAGCGCGTGACGCCGCAGCCGGGCAACTTCTACGGTGGCTGGATCACCTCGAAGGTGGCCGGGCCGTTCAAAGGGGCGGCTGGCACGTGGGGCTGGTAGAGGGCAGCAGGCGCGTTCCAGCCGCATCTGCTGCCCTGTATGGTCAGTCTTCCTGCTCCTGCTTCGGCGGCACGTAAATCCACGTCCCGCCCTGTCCGTCGGGCACGACGAGCACGCCATCGGCCCGGCTCTCGGGGGCCCGGCTGCCATGCGGCACGGCGAAGCGCCTGCCGTCGCGCAGCCGCACCACGGTCGAGTCGCCGCCGGGCCACACGTCTACGTCGCCGTTCCACTCGATGCGGGCACCGGGGCCGCGCCTGAACATCCGCAGCGGAAGCGTTTGCCGCAGCGAATCCGCGTCGAGCCGGAACAGAAAGCGCGTGCCGAGCGAGTCGCGCCCGAGGAACGCGTCGGGAAAGGACTCTGGACCGAACCGCTCGAAGAAGCGCATCGTCGAATCGCGGGCAAAGAGGCGCGCCCGGTGCAGGAGCGAATCCATGTCCAGCCGGAGCCGGGCGCTGCCGTGCCAGAGCGAATCGGCGAAGAAGCGTAACGAATCGGCGTGCAGGCGCAGCGAGTCCGCGAGCAAGGCGAAGGCGCGGTGCTCGCCCGGCAGCAGGCGCAGGTAAGCGCGCACCGAATCGGGCGCGCCCCGATGCCGGCGGAGGTGGTACACCACGTCGCCCTCGCCCCGGAAGCGCGCAAACGGCGCGTCCATCTCGGCACCGGGCGGGGGCACCGCGTGGCGCGGCATTGGTGCGGTGCGGTAGATGATGACGGTGTCCACCTGCTGCGCGGCCAGCGCGGGGGCCAGCAGCACCAGGAGGAGCAGGAATCCGTACCCCTGTTTCATGGCAGTTGCGGTTGGATGAGACAGCGGCACAACGGCCCGGCGGAGCGCGATCTTGCCCGGTGCACCGTAAAATGACCTGCATCAACTGCCTGTCCCCATGCGCCTCCTCATCGTCCTGCTCACGCTCTGCCTTGCCGCGTCTGCCGCGGCACAGACCCCCACCATTGCCGCCAAGACAGAGGGGATGACCCGCCTCGACGGCTTCTTTCCACTCTACCACGACGCGGCGACGGGCCTGCTCTACCTCGAAATTCCGCGACCTGAACAGGACTTTCTCTATCAGATCTCCCTCCCTACCGGGCTCGGCTCCAACGACGTAGGGCTGGACCGGGGGCAGCTTGGCGAGACGTACGTCGTCCGGTTCGAGCGCGTTGGGCCAAAGGTGCTGCTCGTCGCGCCCAACCTGCGCTACCGCGCTTCGAGCGCCAATGAAGCCGAGCGGCAGTCGGTGCGCGACGCCTTTGCCGAGGCCGTCCTGTGGGGCTTCACCGTGGCCGCCGAGACGGACGGGCGCGTGCTCGTGGACGCCACCCCGTTCGTCGTCCGCGACGCGCATGGCGTGGCGGCGCGCCTGCGCCAGACGCGCCAGGGCACCTTCCGGCTCGAAGCGGGCCGGAGCGCGCTCGTGCCCGAAGCGACCCGCTCGTTTCCGCAGAACACCGAGATGGAAGCCCGCCTCACGTTCGTCTCGGACGAACCAGGTGCGCTCGTGCAGAGCGTTGCCGCGGAAGCGGCCAGCCCCACGCTACGCGTGCGCCACTCGTTCGTGCAGCTTCCCGACACCGGGTACATGCCGCGCCGTTTCAGCCCCGGCTCGGGCTTTTTCGGCGTACAATGGCAGGATTACAGCGCGCCCATCGGCGAGGAGATGACGCAGCGCTACGTCGTCCGCCACCGCCTCGCGTGCGGCGGCCCGCGCGACGCCGATGGGCTTTGCGCGCCCGCCGAGCCCATCGTCTATTACCTCGACAGAGGCACGCCCGAACCCGTCCGCAGCGCCCTGCTCGACGGCGCGCGGTGGTGGGACGAGGCCTTCCGGGCCGCCGGCTACCGCAACGCTTTCCGCGTCGAGATGCTGCCCGAAGGGGCCGACCCGCTCGACGTGCGCTACAACGTCATCCAGTGGGTACACCGGTCCACGCGGGGTTGGAGCTACGGGGCCACCGTGGCCGACCCGCGCACGGGAGAGATCATCAAGGGGCACGTGTCGCTGGGCTCGCTGCGCGTGCGGCAGGACTACCTGATCGCGGAAGCCCTTCTCGCGCCCTATGCCAGCGGCACCGCGCCTGCCGACGACCCGATGCTGGCCATGGCGCTTGCACGCATCCGTCAGCTATCGGCCCACGAGGTCGGCCACACGCTCGGCCTGGCGCACAACTTCGCCGCCAGCATCAACAGCCGCGCTTCCGTCATGGACTACCCGGCCCCCCTCGCTCGCCTCGCCGCCGACGGCACCGTTGACCTTTCAGACGCTTACGGCGTGGGCATCGGCGCATGGGACAAAATGGCCATCCGCTACGGCTACACCGATTTTGACGGGGCGGACGAAGCTGCCGCCCTCGGCAGCGTTCTGGCCGACATGCGGGCGGCGGGGCTCGCCTATCTCAGCGACCGCGACAACGCCGGCGGACTCGACGCGCGGGTGAGCCAGTGGGAAAACGGAGAAGACGTGCTCGAAAACCTGCGCCAGACGATGCAGGTGCGGCAGGCGGCGCTTGCGCGCTTCGGCGAAAACGTGATTCGCGAGGGCCGGCCGCTCTCGACGCTCGAAGACGCGCTCGTGCCGCTGTTTCTCTACCACCGCTACGCCGTCGGGGCCGCGGCCAAGCTGCTGGGCGGGCAGACGTACACGTACGCCCTGCGCGGCGATGGGCAGCCTGGAGCCCAGCTGGTGGCCGGAGACGTGCAGCGTGCCGCGCTTGACGCGCTTCTCGGCGCGCTCGCCCCCGAGGCGCTGCGCCTGCCCGGCATGGCCGCCGCCATCCCGCCGCCGCCCGCGGGCTACGGCGACACGCGCGAATACTTCCAGAGCCGCACCGGGCTCGCCTTCGACCCCTACGCGCCCGCCGAAGCCGCCGTCCAGCTCGTGCTCGACGAACTGACGCGCCCAGACCGCGCCGCGCGCCTCGCGTACCAGGGCACGCTGCCCGGCGCGCGCCCCGGCCTGCAAACGGTGTGGGCGGAGGTAACGGCACGCCTCTTCCCGCGCCGCCTGCCGGACGATGCCCAGGACGCGCACCTGACGCGGATGGTGCAGGGCGCGTGGATCGAAAGCCTCATCGCTCTGGCGAGCCGCGCAGGTGCAGCACCCGTCGTGCAGGCCACGGCTACGTGGGAACTGGAGCAGATCGCCACGCGACGACTGACGCAACAAGACGCCGTCAGCCACTACTATGGCAACCGCATCCGCCGCTTTCTCGAACGTCCGTTCGAGGCGCTGCCGCCCCCCCCGGAAGTGACCGTGCCCCCCGGCCCGCCCATTGGCAGCGACGACTGAGGAAACGGTCGAAGCAAGGCGCGATTACCGCTGATCAGTCCTTCGACCGCTCGAAGCGGTAGTCGCGGTAGGCGATCTGCTGATCGTAGAGCATGGTAAAGGTGCGGCTGCGCTTGCGCACGAGCACGGAGCCTTCGACGTGGCGGTGGTGCGGCACGTCGAGGCCGCCGCGCCGTCGGTACTCGGTTTCGACGACCAGGGGCGCATCGTCGGGCCGGTGGCGGGCCAGCAGCCGGCTGCGTACCAGGCGGTCGCCGCGCGGCGTAAACCAGAGCGTGACGCGCTCGACGGGGTGCGGAGGGGGCGCGAGCAAGTCGAGGCGCAGCGCGCCGTCGGCGAGGGCATCCGGGCGCGGCACGCCCTCGGGGCGGAGGGCGGCCAGCAGAGCCGGCGCGTAGAGCACATCGGCCAGGGCCGCACCGTCGCGCCGTCCGTGTTGGAGGTAGCGCACCACGCGGTGCTGCTCGCGCTCCGGCACGGGCCGCCCGTTCATCTCCACCCGCAGCAGTTCCCGCTTGAGGTGTTCTTCCCCCAGGCCCATGTGCAGACGCGACACCGTCAGGATTTCGCGCGTGCCCGACGGCCCGTCCAGGCGGCGATTGCTCTCTTCCACGCACGTGATGGCCGACACGCGGCGCGCGGCGCGCTCCTGCCCGGCCTGCCACCGCGCCACCACCTCATCCGTGGGCTGCGCCTGCCCGGCCAGGGCGGCGAGCGGCAGCAGCAGAAAGCAGAACAAAAGACGCGTGCGCATAGAACAAGAATAGTACATGGGCGCCCAACGACCTCGGGGGCGATGGGATGTCACGGAAGTGTGGTCAAACCGCGCTGAAACAGCCGCTTCGACGGGCCAAAACCCACGGCGAGTATATTTGACTACTGCCTCCGATGTCCAACGCGCCCCACCCCATGCAAGACCCCCGCCTGCTCATCGTAGAGGACGACGCCGAGTTGCAAGCCCTCGTGGCAGGCCGCATGCGCGAGGGCGGCTACACCGTCGAGACGGCTTCTTCGGGCCCCGAAGCGCTCGAAAAAGCCGAAGCCAATCCGCCCGACCTCGTCATCCTCGACGTAATGCTGCCCGGCCTGGACGGCATCGAGGTGTGCCGCCGCCTGCGGGCGCGCTTTCCGCTCGTGTACATCCTCATGCTCACGGCCCGCACCGACGAACTCGACCGCGTCGTCGGGCTCGAAGTGGGCGCGGACGATTACGTGACGAAGCCTTTCAGCCTGCAAGAGCTGATGGCGCGCGTGCGCTCGGCGCTGCGCCGCCTCCGGGCCACCGACAACGGGGCCGAGGCAGACGGGGAAGCCCCCATCCAGGCGGGCGACCTGACGATAGACCCCATGCGGCGCGAGGTGGTGCGCGATGGAAAACCCCTCCACCTCACCGTGCGCGAGTTCGACCTGCTCTATTACCTCGCTCGCCACCCCGACCGCCCCTTCACCCGCTTGCAGCTGCTCGAAAACGTCTGGCAGATCCGCTACGAAGGCTACGACCGGACGGTGGACAGCCACGTGCAGCGCCTGCGCGCCAAGATCGAGCACGACCCGGGTAATCCGCAGGTAATCCGCACCGTGTGGGGCATCGGCTACAAGTTTGCGGGATAAGACGAGGGAAACGCGAAGGGCGCTTGGCGAGTGGGGAAGCCGGGACATGGGGAAATGGTCAATGGAGACCAGTCAACCGTGAAGTGGCAACGCCGGAGACGCCGGTGAACCTGACGGTCACGCAATACGCAGCGAGCGCACCACGCATCATCCTCCACCGTGCCCGATCCCCGATCTCCTACTCCCTCGACCTCTCGCCCGCGCCGGTCGGTGCTGACGCGCGTGGCAGTTGTGCTCGTGGGCGTGCAGCTGGCGACGGGACTGCTGGCCGTGGCGCTGAGCGCGCTGCTCGCGGGCGAGCGCAGCCGCGCCCTCGCGGGCAACAGCCTGCGCTTGCGCCTGGACGTGGTGGCTGAAGAGATCGAGAGCCGGGGCGCGCCGCTGCGCACGCTCGACAGCCTGCCGCCCCTCGTGCGCCTCGACCTGGCCGACCGCTTTCCCGACCCCATCCGGCTCGTGGATTACGAAGGTCGCCTGGTGGACGAGATCGCGCCGGACAGCATCCCCCTCCCGGCCCTGCCTACGGGCCTGGACACCCTGCTGGCACGCGGCGAAGTCGTCGTCGAAACCGACCGCGACGCCACCGCAGGCACCTGGGGACTGGCCCCGCTGTACGACGCTGACGGCCTGCTGGCAGGCGGCCTGCTCGTGCAACCCCTCACCCGCTCGCTCGATGCCGAACTGGCCCCTACGCGTGCTGCCTTCGGGCGGGCCCTCTGGGTTTCCGGCTTGGCCGCGCTCGTGCTGGCCCTCCTGCTGGGCGTGCTCTTCAGCCGGCGCCTCGTGCGCCCGCTGCGGCGCATTACGCGGCGCGTCGAGCGCATCGGCGCGGGCGACTACAGCGCCCGGCTGGACGAAAATGGCGACGACGAGATCGCCCGGCTGGCCCACGCCGTCAACACGATGGCCGCGCAGGTGGCCGCCTCCGTCGAGACGCTGCGCGCCGCCGACAAGCTGCGCCGCGAACTCGTCGCCAACGTGGGCCACGACCTGCGCACCCCGCTCGCCGCGCTCCAGGGCCAGACCGAAGAGGCCGCACGGCTGCTGGCCGCAGGCCGCGCCGACGAAGGGTCCCGCGCCCTCGCCTCGGCCCGCCGGCAGGTGTCGCACCTGACGCGCATGGTAGACGACCTTTTCGAACTGAGCGTGCTCGAAGGCGGCGCCTTGCGGCTGCGCCGCGAGCCCGTGCCGCTGGGCGAACTGCTCACCGCCGCTGCCGACGCGCACCGCGCCCTTTTCCGCAACAGCGAAATCCACTTCAGCGCCGAAATCCCGACGGGGCTGCCCATCGTCGAGGCCGACGGCACCCGGCTGCTGCGCCTGCTGGACAACCTGCTCACCAACGCTCGCCAGCACACGCCCGCTGGCGGCGCGGTTGCCCTTGCCGTCGCCGCCGAGCCGGGCGGCGTGGCGGTGCAGGTGCGCGACACCGGCAGCGGCATCACCGCCGACGCCCTTCCGCACCTGTTCAGGCGCTATTATCGCGGCACGGACGCGCGCACGCGGGGCGAAGGCACGGGCCTGGGCCTTGCCATCGCCGATTCTATCGCCCGCGCGCACGGTGGGAAGTTGGAGGTCGAGAGCACGTCCGGCGCGGGCAGTCTGTTCACCCTCCACCTGCCCCTCACACCGCCGTCATGATCCGCCTGCTCTGCGCGCTCGTCCTCCTCGCCGCCTGTGGCGACCCGACCCCGCCGCCGGAAAAGCAGCGCCCGGTACTCCCCGACACTGCCGCCCTCTGGCGGCAGGCGCAGACGTGCGCAGATGCGTATCTCGCCGAGCACGGAGGGCCGCCCACCACGTTGCAAGGGTTCGCGGGCATCGAGGGCAACTGCCAGCGCGCCCTCTTCCTGCACCTCGACGCCGAAAGGCAGTTCGCACTATGGGACGAGCAGCTCGACTACTACAGCCGCACCGATTCTTTCAACCCGCTCCAGCGGGCAGCCTTCGACAACATCCGGAGCCTGCTCTCGCCTGACTATTTCAGAATGCCGCCGCACGAGCGGCCCGAACCCGATGGCGAGGAGATCACGCGCGTCTTCAGCGCCGAGCGGGCCGGTCGCTACTTCTACAAGCTGGGCACGATGTACGAATAAGCAGCCCTCGAACGAAAAGAGCCCCGGCGGGCGCGTGTCCTGCCGGGGCTTTTCTGCTGGAGAGGAGGC
>CBDUBO010000082.1:0-7892 GCA_965365405.1 uncultured Rhodothermales bacterium
AGGACATCAAGCTCGACCCGAGCCGGTTCGAGATGGGGCGCAACTTCGCCAACAAGATCTGGAACGCCTTCAACGTGTTCGGGCAGTTCATGGAAGCGGGCAAATCCTACCGCCGCACGCGCACGTTCGAGGAGCTTTCGCTCGTCGAGAAGTGGATCGTGACGCGGCTGAACGAAACCATCGAGGCCGTAGACGAGGCCGCCAGCCGCTACCGCCTCAACGAGTCGCTCGCGCACATCTACGACTTTTTCTGGCGCGACTACTGCGACTGGTACCTGGAACTCATCAAGCCCGCGCCGGGCGAGGCGATGGACGAGGAAACGATAGCGCTCGCCGTCGAACTCTACGAAAAGGCGATGCAGCTTTTGCATCCGTTCATGCCCTTCATCACCGAGGAGTTGTGGCACCGGCTGCGCCCGCGAGAGGAGGGCGAGGCGTGCATCGTGAGCGGCTGGCCCGTGGCCGAGGAGGCCGAGAAAAGCGCCGACGCCGCCCGCACGTTCGGGCTCGTGCAGGACTTTATCGGCGGCATCCGCTCGGTCAAGAACGACTACAACGTGCCCCCCGGGCGTGAGGTGACGGCCGTGCTCAACGTGCCCGAAGGGGCCGAAAACTTGGCTGAGGCGCTGCGCGCCCACACGGCATACTTCCACAAGCTGGCCCGTGCCCGTGACGTGCAGATCGGCGCGGGGCAGGCCAAGCCCAGGGCCAGCGCCGCCGTGGTCGTGGGCGCGAGCGAGGTGTTCGTGCCACTCGCGGGCATGATCGACCTGGGGGTGGAGCGCGAGCGGCTGACTAAGGAGATTGCGCAGAAGGAAGGGTTTCTGGCCGCCGTCGAGAGAAAGCTGGGCAACGAGAGCTTTACCGCCCGCGCCCCCGCCGATGTGGTAGAGAAAGAGCGCCAGAAAGCCGCCGACGCCCGCGCCGAGATCGAGCGGCTGCGCGCCAACCTGGCTGACCTCGATGGATAACGAGAGGCGGAATCAGTAGGGGCGCAATTAATTGCGCCCCTACGCCGCTGCGTACCTTCGCCTCTACTCGTGAATACTGCTCTCCGCATCGCTACCTGCAACCTGCAACTGGGCATCGGCACGACGCGGGGGTACTGGCAGTACCTGACGACGGGCTGGAAGTACCGCTGGGCGCACGGCTCCGGGCCTGTTTTAGAGGCAGCGCGGTTCGTGCAGCACGAAGAACTCGACCTGGTGGCGCTGACGGAGGTGGAGGCGGGCGGACGGCGCGTGCGGGGGCTCGACCAGGGCCGCCTCTTGGCCGAACGCAGCGGGCTCGAAGGCTACGCCTTTTTCCCCACCCACCGCGTGCGCGAGCGCGTGCACCAGGGCAACGCCGTCTGCGCCCGAGGCCCTGTCGCTGCCGTCGCCAACCACCGGCTGCCCGGACTTGGTGAGCCGCGCTTTCTGAGCGAAGCCCGCGTGCGCCTGGGCGGCGTGGACGCGCGCGTGCTCGTAACGCACCTCAGCCTCGACCTCGGCCAGCGCAGCCGGCAGATCGAAGCCATCGCCGACCTCGTAGGCCCATGTGACCACCCGACGCTTCTCGCGGGCGACTTCAACGTGTCTGCCGACGACGAACTGGCGCTGCTGGCCGGCAGCGCGCTGCAACAGGCAGCGTCCGCCGCCACGTTTCCTTCGTGGAAGCCACTCAAAAAGCTCGACCACCTCTTTTTCAGCCGCCACTTCGCCGTCGAGCGCGTCTATGCCTTCGATGCGTGGCACTTTTCCGACCACCTGCCACTCGTGGCGCAGGTGCGGCTGGCTTCGTAGAGGCGCAATTGATTGCGTCCACAGAGACCGGGCGGGCAGAACGTCTGCCCTGCCACCCACCGCCCTTCCTACAACTGCTCGTTGAGGAGGTAGTAGCCGAAATCGCGCAGTCGGGCGAAAGGGCTGCGCTTTTTCCATTCGTCGAGCGTGCGCTCGGTGCAGCGTGCGGCGTCGCGCTCGAAGAGTTCTTCCAGCTTGCGCGCCAGTTCGGGGCTGTGAAAGCCGACGGTGATCTCGTCGTTGATTTCGAACGAGCGGTCGTCGAAGTTGCTCGACCCGATGGCGCACCACACGCCGTCGGCGGTCATCACCTTCTGGTGCAACAGCGTCGTCTGGTACTCGAACAGGCGCACGCCGCCGGCCAGCATTTTGTCGAAGTTGTGGTGGGCGGCGTGCTGCACCATCGGCATGTCGGACGCTTCGGGCGAGGGCATCATCACGCGCACGTCCACGCCGCGCTTTACGGCCGCCACGAGCGCGTCGATGCCTTCCGGGTCGGGCAGGAAGTACGGGTTCTGGATCCACAGCCTCTCGCGTGCGATGCAGATGGCCGTGTGGTGCAGAATCTTGACCGCCGAGGCCGACCCGTCGGGGCGGATGCGGGCCACGTGCGCCACCACGTCGCCCTTTGCGTCGAGTGCGGGAAACACCTTCTCCCCCACGAACAGCTCCTCCGTCTCGGCCACCCAGTTTTCGCTGAAAGCGGCCTGGAGGTCGTGCACGATGGGGCCTTCGATACGCGCCGAGAGGTCGCGGAAGTGCTCTTTGTCCTCGGCGTCGCCCAGCCACGTGTCCACCACACAGTGCCCGCCCACGTAGCCGATGCGTCCGTCGAACAGGGCGATCTTGCGGTGGTCGCGGTTGTTGAGCCGCCCGATGGTGCGCAACTCCTTTTTGTGGTACTGGCAGAACCGGCAGCCGGCCTCCTTGAGCAGTTCGATGGACGCCTTGCCCATGCCCCGGCTGCCGTTGGCATCCACGAGCACGCGCACGTCCACGCCCGCGCGGGCGCGCTCGGCCAGCGCGTGGGCCACCCGCCGCCCGACCTCGCCCTCCTTCCAGAGAAACGTCTCGAAGTGCACCGAGTGCTGCGCCGCCGCGACGTCGGCCAGCAGTCTGTCGAAATACGCGCCGTTCTCGACGATCTCGACGTGGTTGCCCGCCACGAGCGTCCCGTGCGACAGCCCCGCCAGCGAGGGCACCAGATGGGCAAAAGGCGCTTTCGCCTCGACCTTGAAGTGGGGATCGTAGCGCACCTTGAGCGACCACACGACGAGGACGAGCCCGGCGAGCACGACGCCCAGCACGATGAGCACCAGCAGCGGCACCGCGACGGGCGCGGCCAGGTCTATCAGCAGCATATGCACGGAAAGCACCGGAAGGGAGATGGAGGCGCAGGATACGCCGCGTCTCCGGAACGCTGCCGGGTGCCGGAGGCACGTTGCAGCATCGCTACGCCGGGCGCGGGCTACGGAGCGCCGAGCAGGGCCCGGGCCACGAGGCGATGGCCGGCGGCAGAGAGGTGGATGCCGTCGCCGTAGAGGTAGAGGGCACGGCCTTCGGGCGACGCCTCGAAAGCGGGCAGCAGGTCGTGGCTGGAGATGCCGCGCTCGGCAAGCAGGCGCGCCATCGTCTGCTGCGGCAGCCTGTCGCCCGTGCCGAGTTGGGCGGCATAGGGCAAGAGCACGACGCGCATCTCGACCCCTGACTCGCGGCTGCGCCGGTGCATGGCCGTGAGGTCTTCGAGCGCTGCCCGCAGGTGGGCCGTGGTGTCGGAGACATAGAAAGAGCGGTCGTGGGTGTAGTACGCCTGGGGCCGATCGAAGAGGGCGGCGCGGAGCCACTGGTAGAGGCGCACGTGGCGCAACACGAAGCGGTGCAGCGCGGGCGCGACGCGGCGCGGGCCCTGCGGAGCCGTAGCCACAGGCAGGTCGGCGTACACGTCGTTGAGCGTCCAGAAAACGGTGACGCGGCGGACGGGCAGGTCGGCACGGCCCAGCCAGGCGCGAAGCACGCGCCGGTAGTCGGCGCTGCTGTATCCGATGAGCGACGGGTTGAGCACGTCGAGTGAGTCCTGCGCGGCAACGACGCGCCCGGCAAAGGTGCTGTCTGCGGGCACGCCCAGCCCCATCGTCACCGAATCGCCCAGAAAGAGCCAGCCGGGGTTGCCGGGTCGTGCCGCCGCGTAGCGCCACAGCCCGCGTCTGTCCACTGCCACAGCAGCCCCGTTCGTAGTGCCCGCCGCGCCGGGACGCAGGCCGGGCGTGGGACCGTAGCGACCGGCTTCGATCAGGGTGCCCTCGGTGCCCAGCGGCCCCAGTTCGGGGTGCGCCAGCCGCACGCACCCCTCGACGAGTGCGCACAGCAGGATAAAAATAGCCACGTTGACCGCCACCACGCGGACCGCGCGCCACCAGAGAAGCCTCATCGCCGGAAGTAGAAACGGCCAAAGGTAGCACTCCTGTGCCTGTCCCATACGCACCACCCCCACCCCAGCGTTACCTTTGCCGCATCCATTCCCGCCTTCTATGCGCCTTTTTCTGCTTCTCCTCGCCACCGCGCTTTTCGCGCTTCCCGCCGCGTCCCAGAGCTACACCGGCACGCTGGGGCCGAACAGCAAAAGTCGTGACGGCGGAGCACGCTACGACGCCTACCCCGTCACCCTCGCCACCGGCCAGAAAGTGTCCGTCCGGCTCAACAGCACTGCCTTCGACACCTACCTGCTCGTCGTCGGGCCGGGCGATGCGCGCTTCGAGAACGACGACAACGGCTCCACCGAAGAATCCCTCGTCGAGTTCGTGGCCCCGGCGGCGGGCACGTACACCGTGTGGGCCTCGGCCTACGACGAAACGGGTGAGGGCGTTTACAGCCTCACCGTCACGCCGGGCGCGATTGCGCGCGTCGAAACCGTCGAAGGGCGACTCGACCCCAACGACACCGTGCTGCCCAAAGGCGAGCGTGCCGATACCATCGAGCGCACCATCGAGGCCACAGGGCCCTTCGACCTGGAACTCGTGTGCTACGGCTTCGACGGCTACCTGGCCGTGCAGTCGCCTTCGGGCCAGTGGTACCGCAACGACGACGCCGGGGCCGACCCCGCCCACAGCCGCATCGGCGACCTGACGCCCGAAAGCGGCACCTGGCGCATCATCGTGACTACGAACGCCGCCGAAGAGTTCGGCGCGTACGACCTCCGCATTCTCACCTACGCCCGGTGATGGCCCGTTCGTCCGGTCCGGCGCGCTTCTCTCTATTCCAACCTTCTGTTCGTATGAATCGCCTGTTTCTTCCCCTGCTGCTGCTCGTCCTCGCGCAGTGCACGTCCACCCGCCCCGCGGAAACACCCCTGCCGCCCCGCACCGTCGAGGTCGGCGGCCCGGCCCCCGCCGACGTGGTGGAAGCGCCCGTGGAAGAGGACGTAGCCGAAGCCGAGGAATTGGCGCAGGACTGGCACCTCCAGAACGGCACGGGCGACTACCCCGGCATCGGCGTGGAAGCGGCGTACCAGGCGGCACCCACCCGCACGCCCACGCCCATCGTCGTCGCCGTCATCGACTCGGGCGTGGACATCGCGCACGAGGATTTGCAGGGCCGCCTGTGGACGAATGAGGACGAGATAGCCGGCAACGGCGTGGACGACGACGCCAACGGCTACGTGGACGACGTGCACGGGTGGAGCTTTCTGGGCAACGCCCAGGGCGAGAACCTGGCGCACGACACCTACGAGGTCACCCGCGAATACGCCCGCCTGCGCACGCGCTACGAGAACGTCCGCCTGGACGCGCTCACCGAGGCCCAGAAGGCCGAGTACGCTTACTTCGAGAAAGTGCGCGCCGACTACCAGCAGCGCCGACAGGACGCGCGCCAGGCCCTGCCGCAGATTGAGCAGATCTACACGATGGGGCAGCAGCTCGTGCCGCGCCTCCAGCAGCACCTGGGCAAGGAGAACATCACCGAGGCCGACCTGCGCACCATCGGCGACGCCGACGCCGAGCTGGCCCGCGCCCGCGACTTCTACAACTTCCTCCTCGTCAACGGCATCGCCCTCGACGACCTCAAAGCCTACCGCGACCAGCTCAGCAGCCAGGTCAACTACCACTTCAACGCCGAGTACGACGGGCGCAAGGTCGTGGGCGACGACCCCTCCAATCCGAACGAGCGCCAGTACGGCAACCCTGACGTGACCGGCCCCGAGGCCGACCACGGTACGCACGTGGCGGGCATCATCGCGGCCCGGCGCGACAATGCGCTCGGCGCTGCCGGCGTGGCCGACGCCGTGCGCATCATGCCCGTCCGCGCCGTGCCCGACGGCGACGAGCGCGACAAGGACGTTGCCAACGCCATCCGCTACGCCGCCGACAATGGAGCCCGCATCATCAACATGAGCTTCGGCAAGGGGTATTCGCCCCACAAGGCCGTCGTGGACGAAGCCGTGCGCTACGCCGTCGAGAAGGGCGTGCTGCTCGTGCACGGTTCCGGCAACGACGGTGCGGACAGCGACGTGGAGCCCAACTTCCCCAGCCCCCACTACCTCGACGGCGGCGCGGCGGCCACGTGGCTCACCGTCGGCGCGTCGTCGTGGGAGGTCGAAGACCTGGCCGCGCCTTTCAGCAACTACGGGCAAGAGCGCGTGGATCTGTTCGCGCCCGGCGTGGACATCTTCTCGACGCTGCCGGGCAGCAAGTACGGCCCCAACAGCGGCACCAGCATGGCCGCGCCCGTCGTGAGCGGCGTGGCGGCGCTCGTACTCTCCTACTACCCCGAACTGACGGCGGCGCAACTCCGCCAGGTGCTGCTCGACTCCGCGCGCCGCTACCCCGGCGAGCAGGTAATGCAGCCGGGGGGCGAAGAAGAAGTGGACTTCTGCACGCTCTCGGTGACCTGCGGCGTCGTGGACGCGGCAGCGGCGATGGCGCGGGCCGCGCAGGTCGTAAACGCAGGAGGTCGCTGATGCCCTCTACCCGCTTTTCCACACTGCCGGCCTGCCTCCTGCTTGCCGGCCTCCTGGCCGCGTGCCGCA
This sequence comes from uncultured Rhodothermales bacterium, assembly GCA_965365405.1. GTDB lineage: Bacteria > Bacteroidota > Rhodothermia > Rhodothermales > BA12 > CBDUCD01. The sequence continues at coordinate 6,805 of CBDUBO010000082.1, forward strand.
CGCCCGTTGCGCCGCAGGATGCGCCGCCCGACGTGGCAGCGCCATTCACCGCCGCCACGTTTTCCGACAGCCTGCTCGTAGAGAGCACCTCCGAGGCACTTTTCGACAGCCTCCGGCAGCGCTGGGAAGCCGCTCGTCCGGCGCGCTACCAGTTCACCTACACGCCCATTTGCTTCTGCATGGAGCGCGGGCCGTTCCAGGTGGACGTGGAAAACGGCGTGCTGACGGCCATCACCCCTGCCAGCGCGCCCGACTACCGCCACTTTACCTACGATAGCCTCTACGCCCGCGTCGCCGATGCGTACCGGCGTGGTGCGGCCCAGGTGCGGTTCCAGTACAGTCCGGAACAGGGCCTGCTGGCCGGATTCTACATCGACTACGAGGCGCAGATGGCGGACGAGGAGTTCGGCGCGCAGGTGTCCCAGTTCCAGCCCCGCTGAGCGGACCGCCCCTTCGGGCAACACCCGGCGCGTGCCCATCGTTAGCCTGATCTGACAGCTCCCCTCGCAGCCCATGCTTTTTCGCCTGTCCACTGCCCTGCTGCTCCTCGTTCTGGCCGCCGGCTGCGGTGGTGGAGACGAGGCCCTGCCGGCCACCCAGATCGATGTGCGCGACGTGCGCCTGACGCGTGAAGAGGGCGCGGGCGTGCCTTACATCAGCGGCACGCTCGTCAATCTCACAGGCACGACGATTTCCAGCGTGCAGGTGAAGGTGAACCTCTACGACAGCCAGAACACGCGGGTGGACGAGATGGTTTTTCCCGTCCGCGACCTCGCGCCCGGGGCGGAGGTGCCGTTTCGACACGCCGTCAACAGCGACGCCGACGTAGCCAGCGCCCGCATCGGAGAAGTGCTGCGGCTCTGATCAGGCGGCGTAGTGGCCCACGGTCACCAGCCCCTCCTCGTCAGGCCACGTGGCCCCGTCGAAGCCACCCCCACGAGTGCGCAGGCGCGGCAGCCGGACGGTGAACGTCGAGCCCTGACCGGGCTTGCTCTCGACGCTGATGGTGCCGCGCATCCGCTGCACGTAGTGGCGCGCGATGGCCAGCCCCACGCCGTTGCCCTCGTGCGTGCGCGCCAGCCCCGTCG
>CBDUBO010000083.1:0-7739 GCA_965365405.1 uncultured Rhodothermales bacterium
TTTCTGCGCGACCGCCGCATCGACGCCTACGGCCTGCTCGACCGCCGCTTCATTGACGAGGAATAGGGCGGGTGCGCGGGGAAGCCTGAGGGCGGCCCATCAGTCGCGCCGTTCGATGCGGATCTGTGCCTGCCACCGGGCGGCTTGCTCCGGCTTTTCCCACAACCTGTACAGCCTCACCAGGCGCAGGCGTGTCGAGTCGGATTCGTCATGCTCTAGTCCCAGCGTTTCGGCGAGCCTTTCAAAGCTGTGTACCAGTAACGATTCGGCCTCAGCGTAGCGGCCGCGTGTGGCAAGCAGCGCGGCGTACTTGCTTTCCACGATTGCGGTCAGGTCGTGCCCCGGTGGCAGGCTGGCGCGTAGCAACGCCAGGCCGCTCTGGAAGAGGGATTCGGATTCACCTAAACGGCCCCGTACGTGAAGCAGGTGAGCCCGATTGGCACGGGCGACGCCCACGAACGGGTGGCCTGACCCCAGCGCGCCGCTCAGAATGCGCTCGGCGTCCTGCAGGGCGGTTTCTGCCTCGGCATACCGCTTCTGCCCCTGCAGGGCAAGGCCCAACTGCATCGCGGTGACGCCCCTGTTGCGGTGCTCTGGATCGAGAATGCGCGCTTCGATCGCCATTGCTTCGCGCAGGTACGCTTCGGCACGGTCATAGTCGCCCTTGCGACGCAGCATTCCACCCAGTTGCGTAAGCGCGAAAGCCGTTTCGTAGTGGTCATTGCCCAGGCGCAGGCGCTTGATGCGCAGCGCCTCCGTAAGCATCGAATCAGCCGCGGCGTAGTTGCCGCGCGTGTCCATGAGCACGCCCAGATTGGCCAGGTCAATGGCGACCGAACCGTGCTCGCGGCCATGCACCGCCCGCGACAGCGCGAGCGATTCGCGGAGCAGGGGTTCAGCCCGCTCGTAATCTCCCTGCTGGTAGTAACAGGCGCCCATGTTGTTGACTGTCGTGGCCAGGTCAACGGTCGGAGGCCCCTCTCGCCTTTGCTGAAGATCGAGGGCAGTGTTGTACGTTGCCAGCGCCTCCTCGTACGCTCCCTTGTTGCAGAGGATGACCCCCAAGTCGTTGTGGGTGCGGGCGAGAAGCGGATCGGAGTCGTCCATGTACTGCTCGCGCAGGCGTAACGACTGCCGGATAAACACCTCGGCGCTGTCGTAGGCACTGGTGTGCTGGTAGAGGCCAGCCAGGTTGGCGAGGGTTTCGGCCTGGTCGAGGGGGTCGGCATCGAGGGCTTGCTGTTGCCTGAGCGCCTGCCGCAAAAGCGTGTCGGCCCGGTCGTACTGACTCAGTTGCAGAAACACGCGCCCCAGCATGGTGAGCATCTGTGCCTGCACGAGCGGTTGGCTGTCGAGGGCGGCGGCGCGCTCGACGCCCCGATTGAGCAAGACTTCAACGGTGAGGCTGTCGTTACCCGGCATAAAGGGATCGCCCGCCTCGAACAAACTGAGCAGAAACTGGCTGACGTGCTCGGCTTTGTCGGCCTCGGCAACGGCTACGTTGCGCGCCTGTGCCAGCCGTACGGTGTAGAACGCCGTAAGGGCGACAATCACCAGCGCGACGCCCAGCGCGGCCCCGACGAGCGCCCTGTGCCGCTCGATGAACTTGCCCGTTCGATACCCCAGCGAGTCGCGGCGCGCGTCGAGAGGCTCGCCCTCCAGAAAGTGGTTCACGTCGCGCACGAGCGCGTCCACGGACGGATACCGCCGTTGGGGATCGCGGTGCATGGCCGTCAGGCACAGCACGTCGAGGTCGTGCCAGGCCCGCCGGGCAACGCTTTTCTCGCGTGCCGCCCGCGTCGAGGGTGCAGCCGGCGGCTGGTTGAGGATGACACCCTCGGCCTGCGCCGGCGTCAGGCCCGTCAGGTCGTGCGGACGCGCATCGGTGAGCAGTTCGTAGAGCAGCACGCCCAGCGCGTACACGTCGGTGTACACGCCCACGGCGTCGCCGCGCAGTTGTTCGGGGGCGGCGTAGGCGGGCGTCATCAGGCGCAGCCCTACCGCCGTCCGGTCGTCCTCGATGCGGTCGAGGGGTTTGGCGATGCCGAAGTCGAGCAGCTTGACGTGCGGCTGGCCCTGATCGTCCTCGGCAACGAGGATGTTGGAGGGTTTGAGATCGCGGTGGATGACGGCTTGCCGGTGGGCGTGCGCCACCGCCTCGCACACCTGCCGGAATAAGTGGAGCTTTTCGTTCAGGGTGCTCCGGTGCGTCTGGCAGTACTCGGTGATGGAGACGCCCTCGACGTATTCCATCACGAAGTAGGGCGTGCCGTCGGGCAGCACGTCGGCGTCGTAGAGGTGGGCGATGGCCGGATGCTTCAGGCCCGCCAGGATCTGCTCTTCGAGCATGAACCGGGCGCGACGCGCGGGCGAGAGCGCCGCATCTCGGAGAATTTTGACGGCGGCCCGGCTGCCCAGGTCGTCCCGCTCGGCCAGGTACACGACGCCCATACCGCCCTCGCCCAGCACCCGGGTGAGGCGGTACGGCCCTACGGCATTTTTATACGTACCGGCCCGGTCGAACAGTTCGTCGGCCACCTGCCCGACGTTGCGGCCCAGCAGCGGGTGCGTGTGCGCGTCCTCTTCGAGCAGCGCCAGCACCTCGGCCCGGACATCAGGGTCGTCGCAGGCGCTTTCCAGCCACGCCTGCCGGTTTTCGGGGGGGTGGGCCAGCGCCTCGTCGAACAACGCGGACACGCGGCTCCACCGGGCGGCATCCATGTCGGATCGGGGTCAGGAGGTGGACGCGTGGCGCATCTGGCAGGCCAGCCACGCCCTGGCCAGTCGCCAGTCGCGCGAGACGGTGGCCTCCGACACGCTCAGTAGTGCAGCCGTTTCGGCGATGTCGAAGCCGCCGAAATAGCGGTACTCGACCACGCGAGCCTGCCGCTCGTCTAGGCGCGCCAGTTCGTCGAGTGCCGCGTGGAGGGCCAGCACATCGTCCGGCGTCGCGTCTGCCGGTATCACTTCCTCATCGAACGTGATCTGGTGCCGGCCGCCGCCGCGCTTGAGTGCCTTGCGGCGTCTTGCCGCATCCACGAGCACCTGCCGCATGGCCCGCGCCGCTGCGCGCTTGAGATGCTGCCGCGACAGCGGACAAAAGTTGGGCGAGGCTGCCAGCCGCAGATACGCTTCGTTGACGAGGGCCGTCGGGTTGAGCGTCTGCTGCGGATCGCCCCTTTTGACGGCGGCGGCCATCCTTTTCAAGTCCTCGTAGGCGACGCTGACGAGCTGGTCGAGGTCGAGGGCGGTGCCGGCAGACAACATGGCAAGCAGAGGTAGGAGGCTGTTGGCAGGATAGAAGACCCGAGCCATTGTTGCAAGTCATGACAGGTTTGGGCGCGCTTCTGCGCATTGATGAGCAGAAGGGGTCTGCCCTGTTGCCCCTGCCCTGCTCCTCCAAGCCCCAGCTATCATGAAACGCCTCCTTACTGCCTTCATCCTCTTAACCGCGCTCACGCCTGGTGCCTGGGCGCAGGACGTCTCCGTTTCCATTACGGCAGCCAACGAAGTGGCCCACCCCGGCAACCTCGTCCGCTATACGCTCATCGCAGCCAATAGCGGCGCAACGAGGCAGCAAGGCGTTACGGTCCGAATCAAGCTGCCCGCGCAGATCGAGCGCTTCTACTTCGACACCACGCTGGGCTCCACGCCCACGTGCCCTGGCGGCTACTGCGATCCGGACGAGACGATTACGTGGATGGTGGGCGACCTGGAGGCGGGTGAGCACCGCACGCTCATCTACCAGACGCGCCTGGCAGCCAACGCCACCAACGGCGCGGCCCTCACCCAGATCATCCTTTCGGCCACGGGCCTTTCGGACGTACTCACCAGTCACACCCTCACCGTTGACGACGCACTGGGGCTGCAACTGGGCCTGGTTGCAAACCGGGGCCCTGCCCAGGCGGGCGAAGCGCTTACCTACACGCTTGCCTACGGCAACGTAGGCACGTCGCCGGCCACGGCTCCCGTGCTGACGGCGCAGCTTCCCGCCGGCACCACGTTCGTCGAAGCTACCGACGGAGGCGCAGAATCCGGCGGCACCATCACCTGGATGCCGGGAGCGCTCGGCGTCGGAGCCAGCGGGCAGGTGCGCTTTACGGTTCTGGTGGATGGCGGGTTGACGCCGGGGCACGTTCTCCAGGCAGGCGCGGCCCTGGCACCCGGCAGCGGTTCGGCGCCCTCTGCGCAGGCAGCGCATTTGCTTGCGGTAGATCGCGCTGCCCCACTCCAACTCGCCCTTACTGCGAATCACAACGCGGCTGGTCGTGACGAGCCGATCATGCTCACGTTGACGGTCTCCAACACTGGTGGGTTGGATCTCTCAGATGTGGAAGCGGAGGTGTTGCTGCCCGGCGGCATCGAGCGCTTCTACTTCGACACTGCGCTGGGCCACAACCCCACCTGCCCCGGCGGCTACTGCGATCCCGGCGAAACCATCGCCTGGGCCGTGGGAGACCTCGCGCCCGGCCAGAGCCGCGCCACCTCCTTCCTCACCCGCATCGCCGACAATGCCACCCAGGGCGATGTGCTGCACGCCTTTGCGCTCGCGCGTGGCGTGGGTACGGGCACCGTTTCCGCCGCCCACACCGTCCAGGTAGATCCATCCCCGCTGCTGCACCTGAGCCTGGCACCCGACCACGCGCCGGCTCGCCCCGGCAGCCCGATTACCTACACGCTGAGCTACGGCAACGTGGGCACAACGGCCCCTACCGCCGTCGTGCTCGAAGCCGCCGTGCCGGAAGGCACCACGTTTGCCGGAGCCACCGAAGGGGGCGTCGAATCCGGCGGAACGGTTCGGTGGACGCTGGGCGCGCTGGGCGTTGGAGCCAGCGGGCAGGTACGGTTTACCGTCGTGCCGGAGGCCGCGCTCCAGCCCGGTCACCTCCTCCGCGCCCACGCTACGCTCGATTCGGGCAGAGCCAACGAGGTGCTGATGCACGGTTATGCCGTGGTGGCCGTTGCCGAGCCTTCGCCCTTGCGGGTGGACTACACCCTGAGCCATTCGGCGGGCGAGCGGAACCAGTTGCTGCTGCTGACCCTGACGGCAGCCAACAGCGGCTCCGTTGACCTCACAGACGTGGAAGCGGAGGTGTTGCTGCCCGGCGGCATCGAGCGCTTCTACTTCGACACTGCGCTGGGCCACAACCCCACCTGCCCCGGCGGCTACTGCGATCCCGGCGAAACCATCGCCTGGGCCGTGGGAGACCTCGCGCCCGGCCAGAGCCGCGCCACCTCCTTCCTCACCCGCATCGCCGACAATGCCACCCAGGGCGACATCTACCGCTCGATTGCCGAGTTCACGTCGCCGGGTACCGCCCCCGAGCGCGTCGCGCGCGATTTCACCGTTGACCCGACCCCGCTGCTGCGCCTGTCGTTGACGCCTCGGCAGAACCCCGTCGCGCCTGGCAGTTCGCTCACGTACGTGCTCTCGTTCGGGAACGTGGGCACGGCGGCCGCCCCGCAGGCCGTCATAAAAGCGACGTTGCCGGAGGGCACCACGTTTTCGAGTGCGACGGGTGGTGGCATCTTTGCAGGCAACGAAATCACGTGGACGGTGGGCTCCGTGGGCACGGCACGAGGCGGGCAACTGGCCTTCACCGTAGGGGTGCCCGCGGGCGCGCCGGTAGGCACCCTCCTCAACGCCGAGGCGCAGATCTGGCCAGGCCGGGCCAACGAGGTGCCTGTGCGCGCCCGCGCCACGGTCGCCGTAGCAGAAGTGCAACCCCTCGCCCTCTCGTACAGCATCTCCACGCTGACGCCTCAGCCTGGCGACCGCATCGAGTTCACCGCGACGGCGCGCAACGATGCCTCGGTGGCGCTCACCAACACGTCGGCCCAACTGCTGCTGCCCGGAAACATGGTGCGCTTCTACTTTACCGACGCTGTAGGCGATGGCCTGACGTGCCCTGGCAGCTACTGCGATCCCAACGAAACCGTGCGCTGGAACGTGGGTGAGCTGTTGCCCGGCCAGAGCCGCACGTTACGCTTCGCCTCCACCATCGCAGCAAACGCGCAGGAGGGCGCACTCGTGTACACTTCCGCCGTGGGCAGCGCCGACGGCACTTTCGAGGTATACGATCAGCACGGACTGTTCATCGGTACGCCCACGATCACATCTGCCGAAATGCCGTCTGAGGTTCAGCCCTTCGGCATCAGCGTGGTGCCCAACCCCGCCGCCGACGTTGCCCGCTTCACGCTCCACGTTCCCGTAGAGGGGCACGTCACGCTCCGGGTGTACGACGTATTGGGCCGCGCCGTCCACACGCTGGCTGATCGCACGCTTTCCTCCGGTGAGCACCTGCTCACGCTCGACACACGGGGGCTTCCTGCCGGACTCTATTTCTACCGCGTTTCGGGCGCCGAGAGAACCAGGTCGGGCACGCTCACGGTTGTTCGGTAGAGGCTGGCATTCAGAATACCAGCCGCAGCGTAACGGCCGGTGCGGTCAAGCGATGGGCGTTGTCATCCGGGAGGAGCACGTGGACGGCTCCGGCCACGACAATGCCCAGCGCTGCACCCGCCAGCACGTCGCTGGGATAGTGCGCGCCATGCCACACGCGGCTCACGCCCACCGTCGCCGCCCACGTCTGCGCCGGCACGATGACGTACCAGCGCGGATGACTGAGCGAAACGGACGTGGCGGCGGCAAAAGCCAGCGTGGTGTGGCCGGACGGAAAGCCGAAGGTGTCCTGTTCGAGCACCCGCCGATCCAGGTGGTGCGAGCGCAGTGCTACGTCGGGATGCCGCGTGTACGGGCGGGGCCGGCGCACCACGCGCTTGGCGATGCCTGCCAGCAGCGCGGCTGCTGCTTCAGAGGCCACGATACGCCCGGCGGGCCGCCATTCCCCGTCAGCGGCATACACGGCCACGGGAACGAGCACGAAGGCCGGATACGCCGTCTTGTCGGCCACGCGCAGCGGGAGGGTGACGGCAGGCGCGTCCCACGCGTAGATGCTGCGCAGCAGCGTCACATCGGCGCCTTCCTGCGCACTGGCCACCGAAGCCGCGACGAGTAGCGCGGCCATAGGCAGGCTACGCCTCATAGCGCACCTGAAAATCCTCTTCGATGGCCCGCGTCATACGCGCCTTTTCCTCCGGCGCGTAGCTGTTCAGGTGCCGGTCTTCGAGCGCACCGAAGAGGGCGTAGAGCGCGAGCCTGTTGATGCCTTTGAACTGGTGGCGGAGCATCAGGTATGCCATCGGTGCGCCTGCGCGCGCCAGTTCGCTCCGCGTGCCGATGCCCACGGCCTCCAGCCACGCCGTCATCTGCGGCCCCAGGTTTTTGAGCGCCCCGACGGGCGTATCCGAATCAGACATGGTGCAAATGAAAAACCCTCGGAAGGCCGTTGGCCTCCCGAGGGCCTGTTCAGGTGTCAGACCGCTTCGTCGTACACGCCGTCCTCGACGGCTTCTTCTTCACCCGGTGCGGGCGGCACGGCCCCGATGGCCTGCTTGACGCGCAGCTTGATCTCGTCGCGCACGGCGGGGTTGTCGCGCAGGAACTGCTTTACCGCGTCGCGCCCCTGCCCGATCTTGGTGTCGCCGTAGGCGTACCACGAGCCGCTCTTCTGGATGATGTCGTTGGCCACGCCGATGTCGATGATCTCACCCAGCCACGAGATGCCTTCGCCGTAGATGATGTCGAACTCGACATCCTTGAAAGGCGGGGCCACCTTGTTCTTGACGATCTTGACGCGCGTGCGGTTGCCCACCACGTCCGAGCCTTCCTTGATGGA
>CBDUBO010000084.1:0-7709 GCA_965365405.1 uncultured Rhodothermales bacterium
ACTGGAATTGACGAAACAGCCGCATAGGGGGACGGTTGGGCGGGCATTGCCGGACTGTCTCCCTCATGCCCCACGCCCACCCGACCGCTTTCGTCCGCCTCGCGTGGGCGCTGCTGGGCTACACCATTCTGGTGATCTTGTGGGGCGCGTTCGTGCGGGCCACAGGCGCAGGCGCGGGCTGCGGCAGCCACTGGCCGCTGTGCAACGGCGAAGTCGTGCCCACGTCGCCGCGCTGGGAAACCCTCGTCGAGCTGTCGCACCGGGTCACGAGCGCGCTCGTGGGGCTGGGCGTGATCGCGCTTCTGGTGGGCGCGTTCCGGCGCTTTCCGCGCGGGCATCGGGTGCGCAAGGCCGCCGTGGGGTCGTTCGTGTTCGTGCTTACCGAAGGGCTCGTGGGCGCTATGCTGGTGCGCTACGAGTGGGTGGCGGACGACGCCTCTGTGGCCCGCACGGTCGTGATCGGGTTGCACCTGGTCAACACGTTCGTGCTCGTCGCCTTTCTAACCGCCGCCGCGTGGTGGGCTTCAGGCCGCGCCGCGCCGCGCCGCGACGCACCCGGCGTGCTGTGGTGGAGCGTGGGCGCGCTCGTCCTGGGCGCGCTCGTCGTGAGCACTGCCGGAGCCGTTACCGCCCTCGGCGACACCCTTTTCCGCGCCGAAGGGTCTGGGGCCGTGCTGGCCAGCACGCTCGACGCGACGGCGCACCACCTGCAACAGCTGCGCGTGTACCACCCTGTGCTCGCCGTGCTGTTCGGCGCGCTCGTCGTTGCCCTCGTGCCGTTCGTGCAGCGCCGCGCCCCTGCCGCGCACCGGCTGGGGCAGGTCGTGCTGCTGCTGTATCTTGCCCAGGTCGCGCTCGGCGTGTGGAATATCTTCCTCAAAGCGCCCGTGTGGATGCAGCTCGTCCACCTCTTCGGTGCCGACCTTTTCTGGATCGTCCTGATCATGTTCTCTAACGACGCGCTCTCTGGGCCATCTGTGGACATAGACGAAGGGCTGGCCCGGCGGGCCGCGCGCGCGCACTTAGAGGACGAAAAGGTGGAGATGGGCAGCCCGGCGCTTCAGCTTCGCTTCGAGGCCCTGCGGGCGCGGGCACGCCATCTCGACAGCTTGCTACCCGATCCCCTCCGCCAGTTCCGCGACCTCACGGGCCACTCCGTCCCGTTCTCCCCTCCCACTCCATGACGTTGCCCACGCCGCAGCCAGCGGAAGCCAGTCGTTTTCTCCAGAGTCGTGCGCCTTCCTTTGCGCGGGACGTAATCGCGCTCACCAAGCCTGAAATCACGTTTCTCGTCGTTCTATCGGCGCTGGCGGGGTTCGTGCTCGGGGGGGATGCGCCGGGTGCGACAGGCCTGGTGCTGGCCGCGACGCTCGTGGGCGTGGCGCTTACATCGGCTGGTGGGGCCGTGCTGAACCACGTGATCGAGAAAGACCTGGACGCGACGATGCACCGCACCGCCGCCCGCCCGCTGCCCAGTGGGCGGGTGACCATAACGCAGGCGCGCCGCATTGGCTATGGGCTGATCTGCGCGGGCGTGGGGCTGCTCTGCCCCGTCGTCAACCCGGCCACGGCGCTGCTCGCCATCCTGACGGTCGTGCTCTACCTCAAGGTGTACACGCCGCTCAAGCGCGTCACGCCGTGGAATACGCTCGTGGGCACCGTTCCCGGCGCACTGCCCGCGCTGGGCGGCTACACCGCCGCCACCGGCACGCTGGGCGCGCCGGGCTGGGCCGTCTTTTTGCTGCTCGTGGCCTGGCAGATGCCGCACTTCCTCTCGCTTTCGTGGATGTACCGCAAGGACTACGCACGCGGCGGCTTCCAGATGAGCGCGGTGACGGACGCGAAGGGTAGCGGCACCGCCGCGCTCATGCTCGCCTTTACCCTCCTGACGCTCGCTGCAAGTCTCCTGCCCGTCTGGATGGGCGCAGCGTCGTGGATCTATGGCGGCCTCGCCCTTGCCCTCGGCGTGTACTTTATGCGCCCCGTCGTCGGCTTTTTGTTTGTGCGCACCGGCGCGCAGGCGCGGCGCGTGCTCAAGGCGTCCGTGCTCTACATCCCGCTCCTGGTGGCCGCGCTCGTGGCCGACGTGCTGCTGTAGCTCGCCCGCTACGGGTTTCTTTCGCCCCCTGCTTTTGTCTGCCGCCGTCTCCCTCGCCCACCTCACGCATCGGTACGGCACGCACCCGGCGCTGCTGGACGTGGCCTTTCGGGTCGAAGACGGCGCGTTTCACGCTTTGCTCGGCCCCAACGGCAGCGGCAAGACGACGCTGTTCCGCATCCTGACCACGCTGCTGCGGCCTACCACAGGGGAGGCGCGGGTTTTCGGCCACAGCGTCACCGCCGATGGGGCTGTGGTGCGCGCGGCCATCGGCGTCGTCTTCCAGCACCCTGCCCTCGACGAACAGCTGCGGGTGGATGAACAACTGCGCGTGCAGGCGGCGCTCTACGGGCTGGGGCGCGCACAGACGCAGGCCCGCAGCGCCGAGTTGCTGGGCGCGCTCGCGCTTACCGACCTCGCCCGCCGCGCCATCGGCACGCTTTCGGGCGGCGAGCGGCGGCGCGTCGACCTGGCCCGCGCCCTCCTCCATCGTCCCGCCCTGCTGCTGCTGGACGAGCCCACGGCAGCGCTCGACCCGACGGCGCGGCGGCAGTTTCTGGAACTGCTCACGGGCCTGCGCACCCGAGAGGGCGTTACCATTCTCATGGCCACGCACCTGCTCGACGAGGCCGACGAGGCCGACGCCGTCACCATCCTGCACGGCGGAAGGGTGGTGGCGGACGGCGCGCCCGAAACGCTCAAAGGGGCGCTGGGGGCGGAAACGCTCTGGATCACGCCTGTGCCCGGCTCCCCGCTCGACCAGGCACCCGAAGCGGCGTTTGGCGCCGGTGGGTTCAGTCGCATCGGGGCGCGGCTGCGCGTCACGGGCGAGGCGCCCGCCGCTGTGCTGGCGCGGGTGGCCGCCGCCCACCCCGGCAGCATCAGCAGTGCCGTGCTGCGCCGCCCCACGCTCGACGACGTGTTCTTTGCCGCCACGGGCGCCCCCTACGGCGACGCCTCCACCCGCTGACCCGACGCCCATGCACGCCGTCACCGCGCTCTGGCACCGTGAGGTGCGCAAGTTCGTCCGCGAAAAGAGCCGCGTCGTGGGCGCGCTGGCGCAGCCGCTCGCGTTCTGGCTCCTGCTCGGCTTCGGCTTCGCGGGCACGTTTCAGCTTCCCGCGGGGCAGGCGGACGTGGGCTACCTGGACTACCTCTTCCCCGGCATCGTGGCCCTCGTGGCGCTGTTCACCGCCATCTTCTCGACGCTTTACGTGGTCGAGGAGCGGCAGCGCGGGTTTTTGCAGGCGGCCCTCGTCGCTCCGGTGTCGCGCACCACCATCGTGCTGGGCAACACGCTGGGCGGCACCACGCTGGCCGTGGCGCAATGCCTGCTGTTCTGGCTCGCGCTCCCCATCGTCGGGCGTCCGTACACCCTGTCGGGCCTGCTGCTCACGCTTGCCGGGGCAACATTGCTGGCCGTGGGCTTTACCGCGCTGGGCTTCGTGATGGCGTGGCGCGTGGAGACGACGCGCGGCTTCCACGCGCTCATGAACGTGCTGCTCATGCCGCTGTGGTTTTTGTCCGGCGCGGCGTTTCCACTCGCGGGCGCGCCGCCCGTGCTGGCGTGGATGGTTCGCCTCAACCCGGTCTATTACGGCGTCGAGGTGCTGCGGGCAGGGTTCTACGCGCCCCAGCCCTCGCCGCTCACCGGCCCGCCCCTGTCCATGAGCTTGGGCGTAAGCGCCGCCTTTGCTGTCGCCCTCATGGCCCTCGCCGTGTGGACGGCCCGGCGGCCCGTATTCGGGTAGCGCGGGAGTGCGGATTTCGGATTGCGTGACCACCGGATTCTTCGCCATCTCCTCCCTTCGCCAATCCCCTTCTCTCTTCCCCACCCCCCTTTAGCTGCCTTTGAGCAGATCCTCGTCGGGCGCGGCGTTGTGGACGAGGACGACGCTGCCGACGGCTTCGACGAGGGTTTGCAGACGCTCGCCGTACGCCACGCCCGCGTCCGCGCCGGGGCGCTGCATCCCCAGAAACGTCAGGTCGGCGTCGCGGCTGTGCTCGGCCAGCAGTTCGTGGATGGGGCGCGTGGGGTCGCGGCGGACGATGATGCGCACCGTTGCCTCGACGCGCACTTCGGCGAGCAGCGCCTCGGTGTGCGCCCTCGTCTGCTCGACGCCTTCTTCCCCATCGACGACGCGCAGCAGGCGCAGTTCGGCCCCGTCCCAATCGCGGTGCTGTGCGCAGACGTGCGCCAACAGCAACATCAGGTCGGCGTTGCCGCCGCGCCCGCCCCACCAGACGTGCATCACGCAGCGATTACCAAAGCCCACGTGGGGATCGACGCTCAGGAACAGGACGGATTTGTCCAGGTCCGACAGGTTGCGCAGCACGTCCATGAGCAGGGCGCGCCCGGGCGGCGTGGCACTCCACCCCATCACGACGGTGTTCGCTTCGAGCGGCCCGATGCCGTGCGCCTGCGCCACGGACACGGCTCCGCGCGCGAAGTCGGGCACGAGTTGGGCCTCGGCAAACGCCTTCATGCCGCGCTCGCGGATGTAGGTGCGGATGTGCCGCTGCGCCGTCTCGCGCAGCCGGGGCTTGTTGGGCTGATCCACGGCCCCGGTGATGAGCTGCGAAAACGTGACGATGCCGCGCCCCAGACTCAGCCACTCGGAGAGCGCGACGAGGTGCTCCCGGTTGTGCGGCTGCCCGGTGAACACCATCAGGTTGGGCCGCCAGTTGCGGGCGTGGGCGCCTTCGCGGCGGTCGAGTTGGAGCAGGGCAAAGCGCGCCAGCGAGGTCCACACGCCGCTGCGCACGTCGCCCCACGTGCCTGCCACCCGCCGGCGGCTCAGCCCGAAAAAGATGCCGTAGGAGATGACGATGGCCCCGACCGTGGCAGGCGCGTGGATGAGAAACATGGCCCCGTAGCACCCCAGCGCGCCCAGCAGCGACACCCACAGGGGCACGTTGAAGCGCGGGCGGAAGCTGGGGTTGCCCACCATCCGCTCGATGGTGGCCACCAGGTTCACCATGCCGTAGGTGTTGAGAAAAAACATGGTGATGACCGGCGCGACGAAGTTGAGGTCGCCCATCCAGATCACGGCCACGGCTACGGCCCCCGTAAGGAGCACGGCCACGCGCGGCTCCGTGCGACTGCCCATCTGCGCGGCCATCCAGCCGGGCACCACGCGGTCGCGCGCGACGGCCTGGAGCGTGCGCGGCGCGGCCAGCACGCTGCCCAGCGCGGACGATAGCGTCGAAGCGGCCACGCCGGCCAGGATGAGCACGGGGAAAGCGGCCACGTCCGCCATCGGGCTCGGCAGCGCGATCAAACCTTCAGGCGTCACATGCAGCGCCAGCCAGACCGCCGCCGCGAAATAGATGACAGCCGTGATGAGGATGGAGGCGATGGTGCCGCGCGGAATGCTGCGGCTGGGGTCTTTGAGGTCGCCCGACATCGAGATGCCCACTTCGATGCCCGTCACGGCGGGGAAAAAGACGGCGAAGACGATCCAGAACGAGACACCGGGCGTGTAGCTCGCCCCCATCGTGGGCGCGAAGGTCGTGCCCCAGCCGCCCGCGAAAAAAGACACCAGCGACAGCACCAGGATGCCCAGGATCACGAACTGGATTTTGAGCGCGAAGTCGGCCCCGACGTAGGCGATCACGACAAAGGCGAGCGCCACCACGGTCGAGATCAGGCGGGCGTCGTAGGCGGCGAAAAAGGCCAGGCCGGACATGGCCTCGGTGAAGCCGATGATGTAGAACGCCACCGAGATGGCCTGCGACAGGTACAGCGGAATGCCGATGGCCCCTCCGATCTCCAACCCCAGCGAGCGCGAGATGAGGTAGTAGTTGCCCCCCGCCTTTACGTCCATGCTCGTGGCGATGGCCGAGAGGGAAAGGCCCGTCAGCAGCGAAATCGCGTTGGCAATGGCGATGATGGCGAGCGCACCCACCAACCCACTCTGCCCCACCACCCATCCCAGCCGCAGGAAGAGGATGATGCCCAGAATGGTGAGCACGTTGGGTGTGAACACGCCGGCAAACGTGCCGAAACGTCCGGCGGGGGGAGCAGCAGGGGCAGCAGCGTCGGCCATACCGAAGGGGCAGCAGAACCGGAAAGGGCGGGGCGATCAGTATAGCCACGGAGCGAGGACAGGAGGACGTGGAGACGACGGGGAATCCGGAGATCACGCGATCCGCAACCCCTGCCCTTTTCTTCGCGGCTTTCTCGGCGGCGGGCCCGAATCACCGGGCAGGCGCGGGCGTTGCCCCTGCCATGCAGACACCCGAATCCCCTCTTGTCTCCCTGCTCGACCTGAGCCTTGCCGAACTCGAAGCGTTCGCGCAGGCACACGGGCAACCGCGCTTCCGCGGGCGACAGCTTTTCCGCTGGCTCTGGAAGCGTGGCGTGCGCAGCTTCGACGAGATGACCGACCTGCCGCAGTCGTTCCGCGACACGCTGGCCCAGGTGGCCACGGTTAAGGGGCCGGAGGTGGGCCGGTTGCAGCAGGCCACCGATGGCACCCTCAAAGCGCTGCTGACGCTCGGCTCCGGGCGGCAGGTCGAGACCGTGCTCATTCCGGACCTCGCCGCCGACGGCACGCCCAACCGCCTCACGGTGTGCGTGTCGAGCCAGGTGGGCTGCGCCATGGCGTGCAGCTTCTGCGCCACGGGCACGATGGGCTTCCGCCAGAACCTCACCTCCGGCGAAATCGCAGACCAGGTGGTGCAGATGAACGGTCTTGCCGCCGAGCGTTTCGGCGGGCGCGTCACCAACGTGGTCTTCATGGGCATGGGTGAGCCCCTCCTGAACCTGCCCGCCGTGCTCCAGGCCATCACGTTCCTGACCAGTCAGGATGGGCTGGGCCTGAGCGCGCGCCGCATCACCGTCTCGACGGTCGGGCTGGCCCGGCGCATCCGCGAACTGGGCGACGCGCAGGTCAAGTTCAAGCTGGCCGTTTCGCTCCACGCCCCGTTCGACGAGAAGCGCTCGTCCATCATGCCCGTCAACCGCTCCGAGGCGACCAGCCTGCCCGCGCTCAAAGAGGCCATCCAGCACTTCACGCGGCAGACGAAGGGCATGGTGACCTACGAGTACTGCATGTTCAGAGGCTTCAACGACAGCGAGGAGGACGCGCGGGCCCTTGCGGACGTGGTGCGATGGGCACCTTCCAAGGTTAACCTGATCATGTACAACGCCGTGCCGGGCCTGCCTTTCCAGCCCACCGACGAGGCGCAGCTCAACCGCTTTATCCGCATCCTCGTCGGGCGGGGCGTGACCGTGACCGTGCGGCGCAGCCGGGGGCAGGACATCGATGCGGCGTGCGGCCAGCTTGCCGTGCGCGAGGCTGCCGCGTAAGGTCACGACTGCGGGCGCGGCGTGCGTAGCTTGGGCGCTTCACGAGACCCCCGCACGCATGGAGGTGGATGCCCCCCGTCCCGAGAGTGATCCTCACGCCGACGAGCCCAACAGCGCTGCCGAAAAGCTCGGCGTCGAACAGTGGGATCGCCCGGCCATTTTCCGCGAAACCGCGAATGCGGCAACGGAAACGGGCCTGCCGTACTGGCTCGTGCTGCTGCTCTCGGGCGCCATTGCCACGCTGGGGCTGGCGCTCAACTCGTCCGCCGTCGTCATCGGCGCCATGCTGATCGCGCC
>CBDUBO010000085.1:0-7683 GCA_965365405.1 uncultured Rhodothermales bacterium
GCGTGATGCCGGGGGCCACGTGACAGGTATGGAGGCCAGCGGGGCGCAGTCCTTTACGGCCACACGCCAGTAAGGCTGCTGCCCATAACAACCGGTCTCTCCACTCGTTAAGGCGGGGGGCGTCTTGCGGGACGCCTCCCGCTTCTTTATTCCAACACCCTGTCATGTTCGCTCTCGTTGCCTTCGCGCTGCTGGCGCTGCCCGGCGCGTCCGTCCTGCCCGCGCCGCCCGCTGCTGCCGCGCACAACTTCCACGTCTCGTATGGCCGGATGGCCGTGCAGGGGCAATCGGCCACGCTCCAGGTGCGCTTTTTCCGGGACGATCTCGAAGAAGCCCTCAAGGCAGCAACCGGCGCGGGCAGCTACCGCGTGGAGGCGACGCCGGCTGTGGACGCGGTTTTCCTTGCCTACCTGCGCAAACATCTCGTCGTGACGGCGGGGGGGCAGGTGCTTGAGGCGCGCGTGGTGGGCAGTGGCGAGGAGAACGACATGTGGTGGTACCGGCTGCAATACAGCGCGCCGTCCGAACTGCGCACCTTCAGCATCCGCAACACGCTGCTTTTCGACGCCTTCGACGACCAGCGCAACATCTTCAAGGTGATGTACTTCCCCGGCGAGCAGGTCGAGACGCTTTACTTCACCGAAGGCGCGGATCGCTTCACGGTGCGCTTCTGAAGTCGTGGGTGCGCTGCATGGCGTAACAAGCTGGTCTGCAACGAGGGGCGTGCAGAACAGGGGATAGACGCACCTGTAAGAGGTGAAAAGTCGGTGAACGGCTATTGTTGTCTCCTTCTATTCCACCCCTCGCCAGCCATGGGTACCCGTAGCCTTTGCGGACTCGTCCTCTTGTTTCTCACCTTCGGCGCAACCCTGAGCGCGCAGCCCGCGCTGCCCCCTGAACCCGCCGTGCAGGCCCCACTGCGCCTGTCCGGTGCCTTGTATCTCAAGCCCCGGCTGGGCCTGGCTGCCTACGGAGGCGACCGCAGCAGCCTGGGCGAGTCGCTCGAAATGCCCGGCCCGGCCACCGGCCTCGAAGTGGGTTTCCGAAAACCGATGGGCTTTTTCAACGGCGGCGTGGGGGCCTACCTGCTGCTGGGGCGCTATCCCACCGTTACCCAGCGCGTGGCGCAGGCCCCCAACGGGGCCACCAGCGAACTGAACGTGTGGCGGCACACGCTCGGCCTGACGGGCTACGTCGAACTCATGCCCCGCGCGCGCGCCACGCCCTACCTCCAGGTAGGGGCCGGGACGACGGCGGGCGTCGTGGACAACAAGCTACGCTTTGCCTTCTCGCCACTCGTCGGGGCCGGGCTGGACGTGGCTGTGACGGATCAGGTGGGCGTTTTCCTGGAGACGACGGCCATCTTCAGCCTTGCTGATCGTCAGCTCGACCAGGCAGCAAACCTGCGCGGCGGCAGGGCCGACTGGTTCGGCTTCTTCGGCGGGGGCATCCGCATCGGCCTCAACAGCCCGTTCAGGGCGGTGGACGTGCTCTCCATCAACGGGCCTACGTGGCTCGGCGTGGCAGACGAGGCGGCATTCGAGGCCGTCGTCGGGGCCGGGGCAACGCAGCCGGTACAGTACCGCTGGGACTTCGGGGACGGCACGGTGGCGACGGGCCGGACGACGACGCACCGTTACGGCGAGCCGGGCAATTACACCATCTCAGTCGCGGCCAGCAATGGTGGGCCAGCAGACGTGCAGCTGCTTTCGGTGACCGTAGCCGCGCCGCAGCCCGTTGTGGCTGAGGCAACCCCTCCGCCCGCCGCGCCGCCCACTGGCCCGTCCACTCCCGCAGAGGAAGCGCCCATCCAGCCCGAAGTGTGCGCGGGCATCGTCGAACTGAACAGCGTCGTCTTTGCGCGCAACGGCACCACGCTCACCCCCGAAAGCCGCGAGGCGCTGGAAGAAAACCTCGCGGTGATGCGGCAGTGCCCCGACCTGGCCGTGCGGCTGGAGGTGTACGTGGCCCCCGACGAAAACAATGCGGATGCACTCCGCGCACAGCGAGCGCAGGCGGTTCAGCGCTTCTACGCGCAGAACGGCATAGAGGCGTCGCGCCTGGTGGGCGTGCAAGAGGGCAGCGTGCCGGCGCGGATGAGCCGCAAGGAAAGCCTGACACGCCTGCGCCGCGTGGACACCATTCCGGCAGGCAGCGTGCGCACGACCATCGCCACGCGCGGCCAGTAACGCCACCGCCGCCTCCGCTCAGTTCGACGTGCCCCCGCCTCCGGTCAGGATGGCGGCCAGGCCGATGACGATCAGGCCGCCTCCCAGCGCCAGCCACGTGCCCCGCCTTTTCGTCCACGACGCGGGCCGGTCTGGTGGCCCGGCCCCGGTGGTGCCGGACTGCTGCGCAAGCTGGTCGCGCACGATGAGCACGAGCACCGTATAAGAGGGAGGATCCTGGATGGGGTCGGGTTCATAGCCCGGCATCGCGCGCAGCAGGTCGAGGATGGCCTTGCGCGCGCCCTCGGCGTTGCCACTGTTCATGTACGCCATGCTGAGCAGCCGGTAGAGGCCAATCGTTCGGGCAGGGTCGGCCTGCAGCTGCCCAGTGCAGGGCGTGAGCAGCCGGATGGTTTCGTCGTAGTTGCTCTCCTGGTAGCTGCTCTCCGCGCTGCCGAGGGCGTTGGCGCACGAAGCCGTTTGCTGCGCCTGGAGTGAGGCCGTGAAGGCCAGCAAAAAGACGAACAGGGCGGTACGCCGGAGGAGGGGGGAGCGGGCGGCGGGCATGGAACGGGTTATCCGGAGTTGGGGAGGGAGTCGGCGGAAGGCGTTTTGTCGCGGCTGTTGAAATCCACGACAAAGGAGGCATCTTTGCCCGCTTCGATCTTGGCAAACGTCTCCCAGCGCCCCAGCACGGGATGGACGACGGTGATGCGGTACTGGCCAGGCGGAAGCTGCGTGCTGTAGCGCACGTTGGTCGCCTCCTGCTTGAGTTCACCATTGATGTAGATCGACCCCCAGGGCTTTGCCAGCACCCGCAGCGTGCCAGTCAGCGTGTTGAGGCGGGGGCTGACGGTGAGCGTGTGGCCGGGCCGCACCCCTACCAGCGTCGTGGGCGACTCGTACCCCAGCTTGCGAAACGTCAGCGCGTGCTCACCCGGCTCCACGTTGTTGAGCGAGAGGGGCGTGTAGCCCACGAACCGCCGGTCGAGCCATACCGCAGCCCCCGCGGGCTCCGACCTGAGTTCGAGACGGCCCGCAGCCGGGTTCTGCACCTCAGCCACGCTGACCTTTTCGGGCACAGTGGGCGGGCGTGCCGGGGGCGTAGCAGTCTCGGCAGCAGATGCCCGCGCGGGTCGTGTGCGCCGGGCGCGCTCAGGGTCGCCACGCTGTGCTGGAGTGGCTTCGGCCACCTCGAACACCGCCTCGCGGGCGCCTTCCTGCGCCCTGAAGAGTGGCACCACCAGCCGGGTCGTCTGGCCCGCCGCGAGGGTCACGGTGCTGTCCAGTGGAGCGTGGGCTGGCAGGTCGAACGAGACGCGGTAGGTGCCCGGTGCCACCCGCACCCGCTCGATGGGTGCCAGGCCCAGCGACGTGCCTTCGAGATATACCGCCGCCCCGTGCGGGTACGTCTGCACGGTCAGCACCGCCAGGCTGTCGTACGGGTTGGCAGCAGAGGCCGCAGTCGTGCCCTCGCGGATCGGGATCGCCAGTTCGCCGGGATCGCCCCCCTCCAGGTGGACAAACGTGCGGAAGGCGTACACTCCACCCAGCAGTATCGCGGCGAGGGTCAGGGCGAAGCCGTGATCCCGCACGTGCCCCAGAAAGCGCACCGGCCCGGAAGGCGGCGTGTATTCTGGGTAGGGGTGCTCGGGAGGAATCTGTCGCGGCTGCATAACTCAAGCCGGGTATCGTGAGAGGAATGGGTCTAATATATCTATAAATACCAATGCTTTGAGCGAAGGATCTGCCTCCGGGATAAACGGGGAAGAGAGCAGTAGCGGGCCGCCGGGCACAATGCCGACGCCAGGACAATGCGGCGCGAGCAGAGGGGCCCAGTTGCTCTACCCTACGACCGCACGGCGAGGCCGTCGTTCCAATTCGAACGAGACGGGCGGGTGATTTCGCGCACCCGCCGGGCGCAGCGTTACCGCCGCTTGCGCGCTGCCGAACCATGCTCGCGCTGTGGTCGTTCAAAGGGCTCTTCTGCAAACACGCCCTGCATGTCGGATTTTCTGGAAAGGCTCCTTTCGCACCAGCACTACGCCATCACCACCCACATCCGCCCGGATGGGGACGCCATCGGCTCGCAGCTCGCGCTGGGGCGCTTTCTGCGCAAGCTGGGCAAAGAGGTCGTCCTCGTCAACGCCGACCCCGCGCCCGACAACTTGGCCTGGCTGCCCGGCGCGGACGATATCTGGGTGTTCGACGGATCGCTGGCGCAGCGCGAGCGCATAGACCAGGCGACGGCCTTCATCATCGTGGACACCAACGGCAAGGAGCGCATCGGGCGCGTGGCCGGGCCGCTCGAAGCAGGCAGGGCAGAGACGTTTCTCATCGACCACCACACCAACCCCGAAACCTGGTTCACCCACGCCCATGTGCAGGACACGGCCTCCTCGACGGGCGAGATGATCTACGACCTCATCGCCGCGCACGACGCCTCGCTGATCGACACGCCGCTCGCCGAGGCCCTCTACACCGCCATCATGACGGACACCGGTTCGTTCCGCTTCAACAGCGTGACGCCGCACGTCCACCGCATTGTGGCCGACATCCTGGAGCGCGGCGACATCACGCCTGCGCCCATTCACACGGCGCTCTACGACGCGCGCAGCCTGACGGGCCTGCGCCTGCTGGCCCGCTCACTCGACACCATCACGCTTGTTCACGGCGGGCAAGTGGCCTACATGCTCGTCGAACTGCGTACGATGCAAGAGTTGGGGGCGTCCTCCGATGAAACCGAGGGCTTCGTTTCCTACGCGCTCTCCATCGAGGGCGTCCAGGCCGCCGTCATCTTTCTCGAAACCGCGAAGGGCGTCAAGATGAGCTTCCGCTCGAAGGCCGACACGTACGTACACGAGTGGGCGCGCCACTTCGGCGGCGGCGGGCATCGCAACGCCTCGGGCGCGTTCGTGACCAAGCCGCTGCGCGCGCTCGTGCGCGAGGTGATGGCGGCCGCGCCGCGCTTCCTGGGCATCGGGAGCGGCGCGTCTGCCGAGGACCCTACAGACGATGACGCCGACCTGCTTGCGCTCCTCCGCCAGAAATTCCATGCTTCATGAGTGGGTAGACGCTCGCGTTGCTCGCTCGTAGACGGGCGCTTCGCGCCCTTGTAGTGGGTTGGTGAATGCACCCTACCTACAACATGCGAGCCGCAGGTGAGCGTCTACTCACTACTTACTACCCACTACCCACCCCTTTATGAAAGTCTCCGTCACGTCCCTTGCCCTGCACGATCTCGACGTGGATCTCGTCGTCGTGCCGCTTCCCAAAGACCAGTCCGCAGCCACGCTGAGCACGCTGTCCAGCCAGCTGGGCGACACGCTGCGCCGCGCCGCCGACGATTTCGACGGGCAGATGGACAAGACGCTGCTCGTGTACCCGGACAAGGCCCGGGCGCGCCGCTTTCTGCTCGTCGGCGTGGGCGAGGCGGGCAAGGTAGATGCCGACACGCTGCGCCGCGCCGCCGCCCACGCTGCCGACGTGGCCCGGCAGTTCAAGGCCGCCACAGTCGCCTTCACGCTGCCCGACCTGAGCCTGGACGCCGACACCTCCGGGCAGGCGCTCGTGGAAGGCTTCATGCTGGCCTCGTACCGCTTTACCCGCTACAAATCCGACGCCGATCCGTACACAGGTGCCGAGCGGCTCGTGCTGCACAGCGACAAGCAGGAGCGCGTGGGCCGTCGCGGAGCCGAGCGGGGTCGCATTATCGCCGAGGCCGTCGGCACGGCGCGCGACCTCGTCAACCGCTCGCCCAACGAGAAAAGCGCCACCCAACTGGCCCGCGAGATCGAGAAGCTGGGCAAAAAGCACGGCTTCGAAGTGGCGGTGTGGGACAAGGCGATGATCGAGGAGGAAAAGATGGGCGGCTTGCTGGCCGTGAACATGGGCTCGATGGAGCCGCCCACGTTCACCATCCTCGAATACCATCCCGAAAACGCCGTCAACGAGCGCCCTGTGGCCCTCGTGGGCAAGGGCATCACGTTCGACACGGGCGGGCTTTCGCTCAAGCCCACGCCCGACTCGATGGATCACATGAAGGCCGACATGAGCGGCGCGGCGGCCGTCGTGGGCACGTTCGAGGCCATCGCCCGGCTGGAATTGCCGCTCTACGTGATCGGCTTCATCCCGGCCACGGACAACCGGCCTGGCGAGAACGCCTACGTGCCGGGCGACGTGATCAAGATGCACAGCGGTAAAACCGTCGAGGTGCTCAACACGGATGCCGAGGGCCGCCTCATCCTGGCCGACGCACTTTCGTACAGCAAGACGTACAACCCGGAACTCACCATCGACATCGCCACGCTCACGGGCGCGCAGGTGATCGCGCTCGGCAGCGAGGTGGCCGCTGTGATGACGAACGAAACGGATGGTGCAGACGAGCGCCTGGAGGCCATCGAGCGCGCCGGGCGGCGTTCGGGTGACCTCGTGCACCGCCTGCCCATGTTTCCCCACTACGCCAAACAACTCGACAGCGACGTGGCGGACATGAAGAACATCGGGGGGCGCGAGGGGGGCTCCATCACGGCAGGCAAGTTTCTGGAGCACTTCGTGTCCGGGCCTTGGATGCACGTGGACATCGCCGGTCCGGCGTTCATTCAGAAGGCCAAGCCTTACCGACCTGCCGGCGGCACGGGCTTCGGCGTGCGGCTGCTCGTGGAGTTTCTGCGCGACTACGCACAGCCCAAGAAGAAAGGCAAGTAAGCTGGTGCGACCTCTGGTGTGGTCGGGGCGTACCGCGGTACGTCCCTACGTGTAGGATCCGACTCGATTTTTCCCATAGCCCCTTGCCTGTACCCCGCATTGCCATAACCCTCGGCGACCCCAACGGCGTCGGGCCCGAGGTGGTGCTCAAAAGCCTCACCGACGCCCGGATGCGGCGCTATTTCCAGCCGCTCATCGTTGGGTCGCTGGCCGTCGTGCGGCAGCACGCCGAGACGCTGGGCTGGAATGCCCTGCGGATCGAAGCGGTGGACCGCCCCGACGCCGACGTGGGCCGCGACGTGCTGCCCGTACTCGACACGGTGCCGGGCGAGTCGCCCGAAGTGACGTGGGGGCAGACGACCGCCGAGGCCGGTCGCCTCTCGATGCGCGCCGTGGAACTGGGCACCGACCTGTGCCGCGAAAACCGCGTGGACGCGCTCGTGACGGCGCCCATCTCGAAAGAAGCCATCTCGATGGCGGGCTACAGCGTGCCCGGTCACACTGAGTTTATCGCCGAGCGCACGGGCACGGATGCGTACACGATGATGATGGTGGCCGACAGCCTTCGCGTGGGCCTGGTAACGGGCCACATGCCCATCTGGGACGTGCCCAAGGGTGTCACCGTGGCCAGCGTGCTGGGGCGGCTGCGCACCATCGCGGGCGCGCTCCGGCGCGACTTCGGCGTGGAGCGGCCCAAGATCGCCGTGCTCGGCCTCAACCCGCACGCGGGCGACGGCGGTGTGCTGGGCCGCGAGGAAATAGACTGCATCATTCCGGCCATCCGGCAGGCGTGCGACGAAGGCATCCT
>CBDUBO010000086.1:0-7668 GCA_965365405.1 uncultured Rhodothermales bacterium
TCGGCGGTGCCGCGCCGTGCGTATTCGCTGTAGGTGAAGCCCAGCGTTTCGAGCGCCCCCGGCCCGCCGTAGAGATATGCCACCTGTACCCACACGAACAGTCCGAACAGGAGGGCCACCGCTACGAGCGCCGTCAGCGCTTCGATGTAGCCGATGCGCACGAGCGGGCGCGCCGCGGGGAGGTCGGGCAGCGCCGCGGGGTACGCCGCCTGCACCAGCAATCCGGCGGCATACCACGCCGCGAGCACGAACACGGCCAGCCGCCCCAGCAGGGGCACGAGGGCCGGCGGGATGCGGAACGAGAGCAGGTCGCGCAGGAGCTGGGCAAACACCCAGTCCGCCGAGGCGAGCAGCCAGCCGAAAAAGAGCAGGAAGGGCAGGGCAATGGCCAGCCCGCGCAGAACGGGGCCGAGGGACTGGGAGCGGGCCGGGCGCGGCGCGTCCCTGCGCAGCAGGTGCCGCCCGGACACCCAGCCCTGGAGCAAGGCCGTCGCCGGGGCCGTCAGCAGCCACGACGCCCCTGTAGGCAGGTGGCCCTCGACGGCGGCGCGGGCTACGGCCAGGTGGAGCAGCCACGCGCCCGCGCCAATGTTCACGAGCGTCAGAAAGCCGTTGGCGCGCAGCGGCACCCACACCAGCACAGCCAGCATGGCGGCGAGTGCAGCCCAGGCGAGCGGCAGGCGGCGGCCCCGCGTGGCGTCGAGCACGGCCAGTCCGGCCAGTGCGCCCAGCAGAGGCACGTTGAGGCCCACGTCCTCCTCGAAAAAGAGCAGTGCCGCCGCTGCACCGAGCGCGAGCGCCCACAGGCGCAGGCGCGTCAGAAGCGTCGTCGAGGCAGGGGGCAGCGGCACAGGCGGGGAGGGTAGTTCGTAGCTTTGCAAGCTATGAAGACGACCCCGCGCCTGCGCCTTTTGGCCGCCCTCTTTCTGGCCGCCGCGCCCATCGCGGCTCAGCCCGCGCCCACGCCTCACGTGGCGCGCGCCCCGCTATTCGATACCGCCGCCCTCCTCCTCGACACGCTCGAAACCGTGGCTGCCCTCCCCGAAAGCCGGCGGCACGCGGCCCTCGACGCGCTGTGGGAACGGTTGGCGCGGGGGCACCAGATTCCCTTTGCCGTCGGAGACACCGCCGTGCTGCTCTTTCGGGGCGAGGCGAAGCAGGTGGCGTGGGCGGGCGATTTCACGGGCTGGCAGCCTCGCCTGGCCGGTACGCGCCTGCCGGGGACCGACCTGTGGTACCGCGCCGTGCGCCTGCCCGCCGATGCGCGCATGGATTACAAGCTCGTGCTAGACGGCAGCGCCTGGCAACTCGACCCGGCCAACCCGTTGCAGGTCTGGAGCGGCTTCGGCCCCAACTCCGAACTGCGGATGCCGGATTACCGCTATCCGCTGGAAACGGTGCCCGACCCGGCGGCGGCAAAGGGCACGCTTGCCGCGCCCGTGCGCATGGAGAGCGCCGCGCTGGGCTACGCGGTGCAGTACCGCGTGTACACGCCCGTTCTTTACAGCACGCACGCCGGTCTGCCCACGCTCTACGTCACCGACGGACACGAGTACGCGCCCGACCACCTGGGCGGCCTCGTCGCTACGCTCGACAACCTGATCGGGCGGGGCGACATCGAACCGGTCGTGGCCGTCTTCATAGACCCGCGCAACCCGGACTCGCTGGCGCACAACCGGCGCGAGCAGGAGTTTCTCGCCAATCCGAAGTACGTCGCCTTTGTGGCCGACGAACTGCGCCCGACTATCGAAAAGCAGTACCGCGTGCGCCAGGACGCCGACGGGCGCGTGGTGCTGGGCACGTCTTTCGGTGGCTTTTTCGCCACGTACCTCGGAGCTGAGCGGCCCGACCTGTTCCGCCGCCTGGCCATCCAGTCGCCCGCCTACTGGCCGCAGCCGGACATCGTAACGCGCTACGAAGGCGCGCCTGCCGTGCCCTACCACATCACGCTCTCGCAGGGCACCGTGGCCGACGGCGACGGCGGCACCCGCCTGGCGGACGTGCTGGCGCGCAACGGCTACACGTTCAGCTATCAGACGCGCAACGAGGGGCACTCGTGGGGACACTGGCGAGCCCTCTTGCCCCACGTGCTGCGCTACCACTTTGCCCCCACCGCCCGATGAGCACGCTGCCTGCCATGCTGCGCCTCGTGCGTCTGCTCAACGTGGTGATGGTGGCAATGGGCGCGGCGCTCGGCGCGCTGCTCGTCGCGGGCGCAGCGGCGTTCGAAGGGGGGGCGCTGGTGCGGACGCTGCTGGCCGCCGTAGCTGCCGCCCTCCTCGCCGCCGGAGGCAATGCCTTCAACGACGCCGCCGACGTGGAGATCGACCGCATCAACCGGCCGGGCCGGCCTGTGCCTTCGGGGCGCGTCTCGGTAGCGGGGGCGCAGCGGCTGTGGGCAGGGCTGACGGCGGCGGGCGTCGCCCTCGCGTTTGTGCTTTCGGCAGCGCACGGCCTAGTCGCGGTGGGCGCGGCGGGACTGCTCGTGCTCTATTCGCTCCGCCTCAAGCGCGCCCCGCTCGCGGGCAACGTCGCCGTGGCCGCCCTCATCGGCACCGTCCTCGTTTTCGGCGGGCTGGTCGTGGGGCCACCGCTCGCCGCCTTCGTGGGGGCCGCCTTCGCCTTTCTGACGACGCTGGCGCGCGAGGTGGCCAAGGACGTGGAGGACGAAAGAGGAGATGCCGCGCTGCACGCGCGCACGCTTCCGCTCGTGTGGGGGCGCACGCGCAGCGTCCGGCTGGCGCAGGGCGTCGTGGTGCTCGCGGTAGCCGGCCTGCCCTTTCCCTACTTCTCGTTCGGCTTCGCGCCGCTCTACCTGCTCGTGGCGCTGGGAGCCGGGGCGGCGCTGCTGGCCGCCTTCGTGGCGCTCCAGGCCGCCACGCCGGACGGAGCGGGCCACGCCAGCCGGGCGCTCAAGTGGGCCATGCTCGCCGGTATGGCCGCGCTGGCCGTGGGGTAACGCACGTGCGGATACGAATGCGGCCTTGGTCGTTAGCTCCGCCCTCTCTCGCGCCTCTACCCGTTCATGTCCACCCGTCTGCCGTCCGACCTCTCCGCCGCCGCCGTCGAGCGGGCGCGCAGCGGCGACGCGGGAGCGCGCGAAAGGCTGCTGGCCGCGCTCCAGCCCATTCTCCGGCGCTTTTTTACGGGCCGCATCGGCACGCGGGCCGACGTGGACGACCTGGTGCAGAACACGCTCGTCCGCATTCACACCGGCCTGGAAAGCCTGCACGACGCCGAGCGCCTGCGGGGCTTTGCCATGAAAGCGGCCCTGTTCGAGTTGCACGACTACTACCGGGGCCGCTATAGCGCCAAGGAAACGCTCTACGACCCTGAGATTCCCCTGGCCGGGGGCGTCGAGGGCGATGCTGCCGCCGACCTGGACGTTGACCGGGTGCTGGCGGCGCTGCCGGACAAGGCGCGCCGTATTCTCGAACTGCGCGCCTACGGCTACCGCTACGAGGAAATCGCTCGCATGGTGGAGAGTACCGAAGCCGCCATCAAGATGCAGGTCAAGCGGGCGCTCGAAAAGGTGCGCGATTTGCTCGCGTCGCTCGTACTGCTCGTGCTGACGCTCGATGCCGCCGCGCCGCGCTCGGGATAGCCCTACCAGACCGCCGCGTTACTTTTTCCCTTCCCGGCGCGGCTTTGTGATAGAGTCGCTTTTTTCCGCCGATGTCTGACGTTCTTGCCGCCGCTTTTTTCCCCGACACGCTCAGCGACGCCGAGCGGGCCCAGGTGCAGCGCCTGATCGAAACCGACCCGGCCGCGCGGCGCGCGTACCGGCGGGCACAGGCGCTCCAGGCCCGGCTTGCCGGCCGCGTAGACGCCGCCGTGCCCGACCGCACGCTGCTCGTCTGCGCCGCGCTCCGGCAGGCGGGACGCGGAAGCGTACTCACGCCGGAAGAGCAGGCGCGCCTGGAAGCGGCGCAGCCCGATCTCGACCGCGCCGCCCACGCGCTTCCGGCGCTGGCCGACGTGATGGCACGCGTGGCCCGCGACGCCGAGGCGTTCGACGAATGCTGGACGGTGCCGGTGCAAACGCGGCTGTCGCGTCCGCCGCGTCCCCGCGCCGCGCCGCGCCGCGTGGTGTGGCGGGCTGGCATGGCCCTCGCTGTGGCGACATTTGCCGCCGTTGCGCTTCTGCTCGTGCAGCGCGACGCCGCCTACACCACCATCGAGGTGGCCGCTGGAAAAGTCGAGTACGTGACGCTGGCCGACGGCTCGCGGGTCAAGCTCATGGGCGGCAGCAGTCTCACCTTCAGCGACCCGGAGAAAGAGGCTGTGTTCAACCGGCAGGTGCGCCTCAGCGGCAGCGCCTTTTTCGACGTGACGCCTGGCACACAGCGCTTCGTCGTCCGCACAGAACAGGCCGACGTGACCGTGCTGGGCACCCGCTTTGGCGTGCGCGCCGAGGCAGCAGCAACGGAGGTGACCCTCGTGGAGGGTGCGCTCCTGCTGGCCCCCTCCGACGCGCCGCTGCGCGGCGTGACGCTGGCACCGGGGCAGCAGAGCCGCATGGCGCAGGGCGCGCAGGTGCCCTCGCCCCCGGAAACGGTCGAGCCCGCCACGGCGCTGGCGTGGACGGGCCTGCTGTTCTTCCGCGACACGCCGCTCGGGCAGGCCGCCGCGCAGCTCTCGCAGGCCCTCGGCCTCGCCGTGGAAGTGGCCCCGGCACTTGCCCCCGAAGCCGTGACGGGCACGTTCGACCGGGCCCAGGGTGCGGAGGAAATCGTGCGCGCCCTCGCGGCCACGCTTGACGCACAGGCCGTGCAGACCGCAAGGGGCTGGCGCATCGAATAGGCGCGCTGGCGCGTCGGACGGGTGCGCAGCCGCCGGGGTTTTGCCCTGTGGGTGTTGCACGCGCGACCTATCTTCGCCTCCGTTCAACTCTCAACGGTGGTGCAGCGGTTCGGGTGGGCTCTGGCGGCCCTGTTCGTGTTTCTGACGGCACACGCGGCGCAGGCGCAGACGCTCGACTTGGCGCCCGGCCCGCTTGTGCAGGTGCTGCGCGAACTGGCGCGCCAGGCGCAGATTGACCTCGTCTACGCCCGCCGGGCCGTCGAGGGGCAGCAGAGCCGGTGCACCTACAAGGGCAACCAGGTAGAAGCCGGACTGGACTGCGTGCTGCGCGGCACGAGCCTGGAAGCGCGCCGCGTGCGCCAGGGCCAGTACGTCGTCCGGCTGCGGGCGCAGGCCGTCGTGGCCGAGGTGCGGCAGGAGCCGCTGCGCGAGACGCTTGCCGGCTTCGTCCTCGACGCCCGCACGGGCGAGGTGCTGCCGGGCGCGCACGTGTACCTGCCCGACCGCCGCACGGGCACAGCGGCCAACGACGCGGGTTTTTTCGCCGTCCCCGACCTGCCCGCCGGGCCGCACCGCGCGCGCTTCTCGTACGTGGGTTACGCCACGGTGGACACGCTCCTGATCACCCAGTCTGTGCGCAGCGCCATCCGGCTGGAGCCGTACCGCATCGAAGGGCGCGGCATCGTCGTCGAGACGGAGCGGGCGGGGGAGGCGCAGCTTCCCGGCCTGGCCGACGTGCCCGTGGCGCGGCTCGAAGCCCTGCCCTCGGCGGTGGGCGAGGAGGACGTGCTCCAGAAGCTGGCCTGGCTACCCGGCGTCACGCGCTCCGGCGAGGTCACAGGGGGCCTCGTCGTGCGCGGAGGCCAGCCTGACGAACACCTCTACCTGCTCGACGGCGCGCCCGTCTACCATCCCTGGCACGCTTTCACGCTCGTCTCCACCTTCCAGACCGAAACGTTCAACCGGGTGCGGCTCTACCGGGGCCTCTTTCCAGCCGAGTATGGCGGGCGGCTCTCGTCCGTGCTTGACGCCGAGATGCGGGACGGCAACCGCGAAACGCCCCGCGCCACGGCGGGCGTGGGGTTGCTCAGCGCCCGCTACGTCGTCGAGAGCCCCATCACCAAGGGCAGTTCATTCATGGTGTCGGGCCGGCGCTCGTACGTGGACCGGCTGCTGGGGCGGCGGCATCCCGTCGAGGAGGACGGGCGGCGTGACACGCTCCGCACCGGCTATCACTTCTACGACCTCAGCCTCAAGCTCACCTACCGGCCCGGCTACCGCCACCGCCTTTCCTTCAGCCACTACAGCGGCGGCGACGTGCTCGACCTGCGCCTGCCCTTCGACTTCTCGCTCGATTTTTCCTCGTGGCTGCGCCCGGCGGACCTGGCCTTTGAACTCGACCACGCCTGGGGTAACAGCCTGCAAAGCCTGCGCTACCAGTACCTGCCCTCGCCCACGCTCTTTACCAGCGTCACGCTCTACCGCAGCCAGTACGGCGCGCGCGAACGCTCCAGCATCCGCCCCACCGACCAGACGGCGCTCGATGTGGACTACCGCGTCCGCGTGGCGGAGTACGGCGCGCGGGGCGACCTCGACTTCTACCCCTCGGCGCGGCTGCACGCCCAGGTGGGCACCCAGATCGCGCTGCGACGCTTCCGGTCGCTGCTCTACGGACGCCTTGAACAGCCCGGCGAGGACGAGGCCCCCCGCCTCGAACGCGGTGCGCAGCGGGCACTCGAAGCGGCAGCCTACACCCAACTCGACTACCGGCTTACGCAGACCGTGCGCGCCCAGGGCGGCCTGCGGGCGTCGGCGTCGGCACCGGGCGGCTTTTTCCACCTCAGCCCCAACGTTGGCCTCCAGGCCGAACTCGTGCCCCGCAAGCTGACGGCGCGCGTGGGCGCGGCCACACAGGTGCAGTACCTGCACCGCCTGCGCGACCGCTATTCCGTCCTCTACGACCTCATCTCGACGCGCTGGATTCCTGCCGATACCCGCGTGCCGCCGGCCACCGGCGCGCCCCGGCCCGGCGTGCAGGTAGACGTGGAGGCCTACGCTCGCCGGATGCAGGGGGTGCTCGTGGCAGAGGATGCGTTCCAGCAGAAAGACGGCCTCGAAGGGCCGGGCATCGCCCTGGGCGCGCTCTTGGGTCAGTACGTGCAGGCCCGAGGCCGCGCCTACGGAGCCGAAGTGGCCCTCGTGTCCGAGACGCCCACGTGGCTGGTGTGGCTGGCCTACACCGCCGAACGATCCGAGCGCCGCCGCCCCGCCGATGCTGGCTTCCACCCCTCCGACTACGACGTGCCGCACAGCTTCAAGGGCGTCATTAAGCGCCGCGGCGCGCGTTTTTCGGTCGCCTTCAGCGGCGAGGTGCGCGCGGGCGATCCGTTTGCCGTGCCCGTGGCGCGCTATGGCATTGGAGATCCGCTCCAGCCCGGCCAGACACGCTACCTCTACCGGCCCGACCTCAACAACGGGCGGCTGCCGCTCTACACCCGGCTGGACGCCTCGGCGGGCTATCACTTCCGCTGGCTCGGCCCGCGCTGGCAGGTGCGGCTGGACGTGTACAACCTCCTCAACCACCGCAACGTGATCGGGCGGCTCTACGAGCCTTCGGGGGAGACAGTGCGCGTGACCAACCGGCGCGGCCTACCGCTGTTGCCACTTTTCGAGATCGAGGTAACGCTGTGAGGGGGAGACAATGGTCAATGGGCAATTCGGCAATGGGCAATGGTTAACGGTGAAACCGTAGGGGCGCAGCGTGCTGCGCCCTGCGATGCGTTGCGCCCTGCACCGTGCTCACCTCTGTGCCGGGTAACCTGCGGGATGGGGCGCCGTAGCCCGCGCCCATCTCACCCGCATCGC
>CBDUBO010000087.1:0-7646 GCA_965365405.1 uncultured Rhodothermales bacterium
TGGCGATAAAGGTGTAGGCGTAGCCTTCCATCCACGTGTAGCTCGCCGTCAGCATGAGGCCCGTCAGGCTCACGGCAAAAAGCAGGATGAGCGGCATGAAGTCTTCGGCAAAGCGCTGAAGGGCCGCTGCGCCTTCCTCGCGCATCCGCCGCCGCATGGCCAGCATCACGCCCGCGATGACGAGGAAGGACGCCCACACGAGCCCGTGGAAGAGGAAAAACGCGACCGCCGACTCGTGCGGAAACCGGAACAGCGGGAAACCAAAAACCACGGCCTCGTAGAGCGACAGGTCGCCCACCACGGGACGGAAGTAGAGCCAGCCGAACACGAGCGGAAACGTGATGGCGACGGCGATAAGACAGCCCCACATGATGAGCAAGTGCGTGACGCCGCGCAGCGTGCTCCGCTTGAAGATGAAGGCGTTGGCCGCCACCTCGGTCGTCATCCGCTTGAACCACGTGCCCGCGTTGCGGGCGCGGTGACCGCGCCTGAAAAACGCCTGCCAGCCGCGCCGCCAGTACACGCCCGTGGGCGGACGCTGCAGCCACATTGCGTAGCGGTACGTGAGCCCGAACGTGGCAAAAAGGACAGAGAATGTGTAGCCGACGAGCGCGGCGTCGAAATGCTCGAGGTTGCGCGAGCCGACGAGGATGAGCAGGCCGAGCAGGAGCGTCAGGCCGAGCCCCCACGCCACAGATTTCGCCACTTCACGTTTCATGGGTCGCCGGGGGAGTTGGGAGAGGCGTGCAAAAGAGCGCCGTTAAAGCGGCTGCGGTACAGGTTCGTTGCTAGAGGCCGCCCGCTAACTACGGCATTTCCATCGGCCACGTCTGTAGGGGGGTCTTGACGATCTGGCAATGTCCGGCCTCAGGATACGCGTTTCGCCGCCCGCACGCGGGGCCAGACGTGCAGGGCGAACAGAAGCACTGCCGCCGTCTCGCAGAGCCGCCCCACGAGCGCTCCCTCTGGCAGCAATGCGGCTGCCGCTATCAGCCAGACGCCCGCGTTGAGCAGCACGAGCGCCGCCACCATGCCGCGCGTCCCCACCGGTGCCGCCGCGCGCGGCAGCATCCAGTAGCCCACGCCCATCACGAACTGCACCATAAAGCCGAACAGCAGCGCCTCGACGTGCGCCGGGCGCAGCAACCACAGCCACGCGGGGAGCGCGACGGCTTTGCCCGCCAGCAGCAGCGCCCCGACCAGCGCGGCGACCACGAAATGCACCAGCGAAATCCGGACGGCCCACACACTCAGTTCTGGCATGGCACGGATGGGCTATTTGGTTCGGACGCGCGGCCACAGGTACGCCACGAAGGCCAGAACGCCCAGCGCCTGCAACGCCGCCGAGGCCACGAGCGCCCATCGCCACGCCGCGCCCGCCCCCAGCGCGACCGCCGGTTCGGCCAGCACGCGGAGCGCGAGTCCGCTGTTGAGCAGGGCGAACGCCGCCCAAGCCACGCCCGAATGTCCGTACGGCTCGGCCTTGCTCACGCGCGGAAAAAACCAGTATGCGACGCCGAAGATGAGCTGCGTCAGCCAGCCGACGGCAAGCAGGTGCACCCACGCGGGGCCCAGTGCCCCGACCCAGCCCGGCAGCGCCACGACCCGTCCTCCCGCCAGCCCGATGCCGACGCCGAGCGCGAGTGCGAGGTAGACCAGCGCCGTTTTGACGAACAACCGGGCAAGCAGCGGCATGGCGTTCGGGGAAATCAGGCAGGCGAA
Organism: uncultured Rhodothermales bacterium; assembly: GCA_965365405.1. Taxonomy (GTDB): domain Bacteria; phylum Bacteroidota; class Rhodothermia; order Rhodothermales; family BA12; genus CBDUCD01. The sequence continues at coordinate 1,723 of CBDUBO010000087.1, forward strand.
CGAGGAGCAGCGCGGCGGTTGGCCCGCATCGCAAAGCCGACGCCTGCCAGAAACAGCACGATGGCAACTGCGCTCAGCAACCCGCCCCACTGCCGTAAGCCGGGCCAGCCGGCCAGGTCGCCGCCCACGCGCAGCAGCAGGGAGGCGTGGAGCAGCGCGAGCGGCACGTAGAACACCGGGTGGTAAAACGGCTGCACGCCGAGCACCGCAGGAAAGATGAGGGGCGCGTGGCCGAAAATCATGCTGAAGACGAAGCCCACGAAAAGCGCGTGCAGGAGCGCGTCGTAAAGCGGCCCGGCCACCGGGGCAACACCGGCAAGGGCGATTAGGCCGGCGACGGCCATCCAGGCATAGCCCGCCAGCAGGCAGGCGGCGATAAAGCGCGTCAGGCCCTGCCGGCGCACCGTGTACCGGGCCACGTCGTAGTGGGCCAGCCACAGCGCGAGGGCTACGAGGGCCGCACCGGCCACGCGGACGCCTGCCGCTACCCCTGCCGTAGCCATCACGAGCGCGGCGGTCAGCCCGACTGCGATGGCGAGGAACAGGTGCTGCACGCGGGGGGCATGTCCCAGCATCCGGCTCAGTTCCAGCCGCTCCCCCGCGATGGTGAGTACCAGAAACCCTGCCCACAGGGGCACCGCCGCGCGCACCGATGCGCCCGCCAGCCACGTGGCATTGCCAGCCAGCCATGCAACGGCTCCCAGCGCCATCACCAGCAGAAACGGCTCGGCTTGCCGCCGCAGCAGCACGGCGTACACCCCGACGAGGCCGGCGCTTCCGGCGGTGAGCAGGAGAGGCCCGGCCATGCCGCCCCATCCACCTGTCAGCAGCAGCCCGCCCGCACCCACCCCGAGCGGAACGGCATAGGCCCACCAGCGCCTGAGTGCCACGGCGCGTTCGAGCGCGATGAGCGTGCCCAGAAAACCGCACACCATCAGGGGCCCGTGCGCCGCCACCAGCGCGGGCTGCGGCAGCGGCCACGCCCAGCCCATGCGCACGAGTCCGCTCCACAGCCCGGCCCCGAGCGCCACCATCCCCATCGCCAGCAGCGGGTAGCGCCCCGCGCCGGGCACGTCGGCAGGCGCAGCGCTCACGCCGCGCCCCGGAGGTAACGAATCACGTCCTCGGCGCTGTAGTGCGGCTCCGCAGCCGACCCCAGCGGAAGGCGCACCAGGTCGTCGCCCGCCGTGAACAGCGGCTTCTCCACGCCCCCTTTCTGCTGCTGTCCCAGCCCGATGTTGGCCATCAGGCCATTGCAGAGGCAGGCCCGCCGGTGCGTGTCCGCCTCGTCGCCTCCCTTGCGCACGTAATCCGCGACGGGCTCGGCGGCGCAGCGCCCTTGCAGGTGTCCCCGACTGTCCACGTAGGCCTGCTGGAGGTAGCCCAGGTCGCAGATGCGCGCGCGCTGCGCGTAGGTGTCCGGGATGCCGAGCGTGCCCGCCATCTCGACGACCTTGAAGGGGAAGCCCGTGGCCGAAGCCCGCCCATCGGTGCGGATGGTCAGTTCGCCCCGGTGGATCCCGCCGATCAGGGCGCGCTTCTCCGCTGCCGGGTAGCCAGATTCGTCGGCCAGGGAAAACAGGGAGCCGACCTGAATGCCGGCGGCCCCGGCGGCCAGTGCCTCCTGCAGTTTTTCGGGCGTGCCGTAGCCCCCGGCCAGGTAAAACGGCAGTCCCAGCGCCGCGATGCGCGCCAGGTCGGGTGTGTCGCGGGCGTCGTAGACGGGGTTGTGCGCCTCATCGGCCCCCTTGTTGCGCGGCGGCGCGTTGTGGCCACCCGCGCTCCACCCCTCCACGATCCAGCCGGCCACGCTGCCCGCCGGCAACTTTTTGAAGAGGATGCCCGCCAGCAGGTCGGACGAGATGATGGGGTAGAATCGCGGACACGGCAGCGGCTTTACTTCTGGCACCAGGCAGGCCGGGTCGAGGTCGTAATAAAAGGCCGCCTGAGGGTCGGGCGCGCGCGAGGTGTCCACGTCCAGCCGGAGCCGGGCAGGTTGCCCGGCCGCGAGCGCCTGGAGCGCCACTGCCTCCTCGACGGGGATGCCCGCGCCGATGAGGATGGCATCCACGCCGGCCAGCATGGCCCCGTAGGCACAGGGCAAAGAGTAGCGCTTCAGCTTGGCCATCAGGTTGATGCCCACGAGCCCGCCGTGCCCCCTTTTCGCCAGCGCCACCTCGCTGAAGGCGGCGGCGGCCAGCACGCGCTGCGAGCGCACGGTGGGCTTGAACTTGTGGATGGGCAGCAGCTTGTAGGGCTGCCCCTCTCCCACCCCGCCCGGTACGAAAAACGTCTTTTCGAGCCACGCGACCGTCTCGGCATCGGGATATTCGCGGAGCGCGCCCAGGCGCCCGTTCGGGTCGCCCTGCTGGAGTTCGCGCACGAGCACACTGTCGATTCCAGTACCCGACACCACGCCCAGTTCGCCGAGTATCGCCACGCGGCGCGCCAGCCGCCAGCTCGACACCGCGACCCCCATGCCACCCTGAATGATGCGGGGCGCTTTCGTAGCCGTTTGAGTCTGTTCCATCGGGGGCAGGGTCATGTTGATTTGAAATCGGCGCTGCGGTAGAAGCAGACCGTCCAGTCCTCGCCCGCGCCGGATTCGATCCAGTAGGCCCATCCCCGCAGCCGCAGCACGACGAAGAGCGGGACGGGTTCGAAAGGCGCGCGCAACTGAAACACGTGGCCTGGTGGCACGCGCGCGAGGGTTTCCAGGATGAGGCCCAGCGGCTCGCCGCCGCCTGCCAGCACGGGCCGCACGTCCAGGTCCATGCGGGGCGCGGCAGCAGCGGCCTCCGGCACGGTCCGTGCAGAAGAATGGTTCGAGGTCATGAAAAGCAGTTATCAGGGCTTCCCGAAGAGCCCGCGCCGGGCCTCCGGATCTATCATGTCGGGCGACCACGGCGGCTGCCACACCAGGTGCACACGGGCCTCTTCCACGCCGGGAAGCCGCCGCAGCGCGTGCTCGGCGTGCTGCACCAGGTAGCTGCTCATCGGGCAGGCGGGCGTCGTCATCGTGAGGGCCACGTCCACGCTTCCCCCCTCGGCGCGCACGCCATATACGAGCCCGAGCGCCACCACGTCGAGCCCGACCTCGGGATCGATCACGCCGCGCAGCGCCTGGGCGACGGCAGGGCGCGTGGGGCGCTGCTCTGGCGGGGCCATCAGCACGTGTGCCGCGTCACGGCCACGCACCAGGCGTCGGGGCCGCGCTCCATGTAGGTGAAAGAGAACGCGTGCTCACCCTGCTCGGCCAGCAGCGTGTAGTACATGCACGATGGGTCGTGGTCTACCGTGAGCGCCAGCGTCTGGCCCTTTTCGAGCCGGAAGTAGGCGTCCATGATGACGCGGAAGCGGTGCATCGGCTTGACAGGGCGCACGTCGAGACGATGGTCGATACTGGGTGTATTCATGGGGTTCAAAGAAGGTCGAGGTCGGGTACGAGTACGCGCGGCTGGGCCGCCGAGCCGCAGCCCCAGCCGCGCTTCTCGGAAAGCCATCCGGCCCAGTCGTCCAGGTTGGCGCCGGGCGAGGGCGCGAGCGAGATCGTGCCGGCGAAGCCGCCCAGCGCGAGATGCGCCATCAGCGTGCCCAGGCCCTCGTGGGCGTGGCCTTCGGGCCCGCTTCCGAGCAGGCGCACGTGCGCGAGCGTAGCGGTGGTAAGCGCAAGCACCTGAGCAGCTTCCTCCTTTTCGAGGTCGCCGGGTGCAACCGTCCACGCCGTTGCGACGCCGTGATAGCGCGCCCACGCGGCGGCCTGCCGGGCGTCTGCCGCGCACGTGCCGTGGACCAGTGCGAGGGGCACGTGCGGCAGCGGAGCCGAGTGGGGTTCGGACGTGAGCAGGCCCGCGCCAAAGCGGCGGGCGGCGGACACCGCGCCGGCCAGCGCCTGCGGCGACGCGCCGCGCAGCAGGTGCACCCAGGGCACCGCCACCTCGGCCTCGCCAGCCGGGGTGGTGCCGTGCAGCGTTTCAGCCTGCAACTCCACGCCCGCGAGGGCACGCCGGCGGCACGCCGCCGCGAGTTCGGGCAGCGTGCCGCCCGGCAATGCGCAACTGCTCAGGAGCAGCTTCATGCGCCCCCGGCGTGCTGCTTCGAAATCTCGACACGCCACACGTCTGGCCCCTGCTCTATGTACTTCCAGCCCACCTGCCCGGCGCGGGTAAACTCGAACTGGTACTTGAGCGGCACCGGGTCGTGGTCGTTGACGAGCACGAAGTAGCTGCCCGGCGCAAGCGCGTCGAAGGTGGAGAAGATGGCCGGGTGCTTCTGCGGAGGAGGAATGAGGCGCACGTCGAGCACTTTTTCGGAAGCCGCCTGACGCGGCGGCGCGGCGTCGAAGGCCGGTTTCTCGGCCACTCCTGCCGCTTCGGCCTGCGCGCCCGACGCCTCGTCGAGGGCGATGGCCTTCGGGAAGAGCACGTTGTTTTCGAGGTGAACGTGCCGGTGCAGGTCGTCCTCGAACTCTTCGAGCTTCACATAGGCAGCGCGGTACGTGTTGCAGGCATCCAGCGGCGGCGTGAAGTCGGCGCTGAGGGCGCGGATCTGCCGCATCAGTTCACCGGCCTCTTCATGCTCCTCCTCCATTTCCTGGATTACGCTGCGCAGCGGCGCGCGGGAGGTCTCTGCCGCTCCGCTCCCCGCAACGGCCCTGATGCTGGGAAACACGACCTGCTCCTCGCTAACCAAGTGCGCCTCCAGCCCGGTGGCTACGCGCTCGAACAGATCCGCGATGCGGACCAGTTCGGGGTGGTTGTGGCCGTGTACGCGCGCCAGCTTCTGCGTAAAGGCGCGCAGCACGGGGATGCTCTCGCGCACATACGTGTGGTGCTCGTTGACGATGTAATCGGCGAGAAAGGCGGGGCTCCACGCCTCTACGCGCAGCCGGGTGCCGTGTCCGCGCCCTTCGGCAGCATCGAGGGCGGCCGTGACCTCGTCCACGTCGAGGCCTTTTTTGCGGCACACAGCGTCAAGCGCGGCTCCACCCCCGCAGCAAAAGTCGATGCCGAAGCGCTTGAACACGGCGGCGCGGCGGTAGTCCTCGGTCACGAGTTCGCCCACCGTGCGGTGGGCCTGCGCGTTGTGCTGGGATACAGTCATGGTTACTGGCAGTCGGAGAAAGGAAAAGCACGGGTGCAGCTCGCCAACCGCCTGGCGCATCGGGAGATGTTTATCTCCCCGCACGCGCCAGGCGGCTTCAGGTGGAACAGCGCAACCTATTTAAGACTATTTTATCCTTTATACAAATGCTTCCCTTCCCCTGCTGCAAGTTCACCCGCTCTCCACAGCCTCTCGCCGCTCAGCGACTGGATGAGATCGCATACTGGAGCGGTAATGGTCTGTCGAGCTGTGGCTACTTTGCCTGCTGCAACCGGGCCACGATCCTGCCGATTCATGGAACCTCCCGACCCCCGTTACCTGCGTCAGATGCTCCTACCCGGTGTGGGCCGCGAGGGGCAGCAGCGGTTGCGCGCCGCGTCGGTGCTCCTGGTGGGGGTGGGCGGGCTTGGATGCCCGGTGGCGCTCTACCTGGCTGCGGCAGGCGTTGGCCGCCTCGTGCTCGTGGACGACGACCGCGTGGACACCTCGAACCTGCACCGGCAGGTGCTCTACGGCCCTGCCGACGTGGGCCGCCTGAAGGTGGAGGTGGCCGCCGAGCGCCTGCGGGCCCTCAACGCCGACGTTGCCGTTGAGGCGCGGCCAGAGCGCCTGACGGCGGCCAACGCCCGCGCACTCGTGGGCGCGTCCGACGTAGTTGTTGACGGCTCCGACACCTTTGCGACGCGCTACCTCACCAGCGACGCGTGCGTGCTCGAAGGGCGACCCTGCGTCCACGCCTCGGTGCTGCGCTATGAGGCGCAGGTAACGGTGCTGCACTACACCGGCGGGCCGTGCTACAGATGTCTTTACCCCTCCCCACC
>CBDUBO010000088.1:0-7589 GCA_965365405.1 uncultured Rhodothermales bacterium
TCGCCGCGTGCAAACGTCGCCCCCGGAACGCACGCCTAATTCAAGAGGGCCGCCGTGCCCGCCGCGCCCGGCGCAAACGGCAAAGGCCCGGAGCGTGCTGCTCCGGGCCTTGCTCCGGCCCCTGCTCGTTCCTGCCCGAGCACGGGCCGTCCGGTTAGTAGCCTTCGTTCTGCGTCAGGTTGGGGTTGCGGTCGATTTCGCTCTGCGGGATCGGCAGGTATTTGTGGTACGCCTTGACGTTGGGGCGGTACTCCAGCGACGTGTTCGGATCGTTGAACACGGTCATGTAGAGGCCCGTACGCACAAGGTCATACCAGCGTTTGTACTCGAAGGCCAGTTCGATGCGGCGCTCCTCGAGGACGGCGTTCCGGAACTGCTCCTTGTTCAGGGAGCCGGTCTGGTAGTCCGCCGGGGCGCTGCTCGGGCGGCCCAGGCGTCCGCCGTTGCGGGCGCGGGCGCGCACCTGGTTCAGGTAGTTGTAGGCGGCTCCCGTAGGCCCGCTGGCTTCGTTGATCGCCTCGGCCGCCATCAGCAGCACCTCGGCGTAGCGGAACACCGGCACGTTCTGGTCGGAGTCGCGCCCGCTGTTCTGGGCGTTCGGCCCCAGCCAGCGCGTGTCCTTGGCGGCATGCGGGCGCCGCTCGGTCACGTAGGGAAACTGCGTGTAGGGCGCCATCTTGCCGCCCACCATGACGGAGTCCAGGAAGCTTACCTCCTTGCGGTAGTCCTTGTCGTCGAAGCTCTGGTACACCTTCAGGGAAGGCACCGAAACGCCCCACGCGTTGAAGTCCGCGCCGCGCACGCCGTGCAGCGCCGGCTCGATGTCGTCGTTGGCGCCGCCCTGGCTCAGGCCGGCCACGTAGTCAATCGTAAAAATGTGCTCCTTGGAGTCTTGCTTGAGCGGGTCCCACAGGTCGGCAAAGTCGTTGACAAGGGCAAAGTCGCCGCTCTGGATCACTTCTTCCGAGAGCGCCGCCGCCTTCGCCCACTCCTTTCGGGTGAGGTAGACCTTCGCCAGCACCGTTTTGGCGGCGCCCTGCGTCGCACGGCTCTTGAGGCCGCCGGGCCACGACCGCGGCAGCACCGGAATGGCCTCCTGCAAGTCCTTGATGATGCGCCCGTACACTTCGTCCTCGGGCGTGCGGGTGATGTTGGCCACCGAGGTGGGGTCGCTCACGAACGCGTCGATGTAGGGCACCGCGCCGAACATCCGCACCAGATGGAAGTAGACGAGCGCCCGCAGGAACTTGGCCTCTCCCACCAGCGCGTCGCGCTCGGCCTGGCTCATCGATTCGATCTGGGGGACCTTCTCGGCCACCAGGTTCGCTGCGCTCGCCGTCGCATAAAGCTGCTGCCACAGCAGCCCGATGATTTCGTTGTGCGCCTCATGGCGAAACTCGTTCAGCTCGATGCGCGGCACGGCGGTGCCGGGGTTGCCGATGTCGATCTCGTCGCTCAGAAACTCCAGGGGCATCGTGAGCTGGCGGCCGTAGGCGTTCTCGTAGGAGAGGCGGCCGTAAGCGGCATCCATGGCGGCGCGGGCGTCCCGAGCGTCCTTGTAAAAGCTCTCCGGAGCCAGAACCCCTACCGGGTTCTCATCCAGATCCATGCAGGCCGTCGGCAGCAGCGCCAGGCCGGCGATCAGGACTAACAGTAGTCGTTTCATGAAAGCACCTTATGTATGGTCTGTCTACAACGGCGCCCTACAGGCCGACGTTGAACGAAAGCGTATAGGAACGGGCGCGCGGATACGTGCCGTAGTCCACGCCGAGTTGGGTGTTGCTGCCCCCCCGCGAGTTGACCTCTGGGTCCCAGCCTTTATAATCCGTGAGCGTCAGCAGATTCTGCCCGCTCACCAGAATGCGGGCCGTGCGCACCCCCAGCCTCGAGGAAAACGCGCCGGGCAGGTTGTACCCCAGCGAAAGGTTGCGCAGGCGGACGAACGATCCGTCTTCCACCCAGCGCGAAGACACGCGCCGCAGGTTCTTGGAGCTGGCCTTCGGAATGTCCGTGTTGCGGTTCTCCGGCGTCCAACGGTTGAGCACGGCCTTGCTCTGGTTGTAGAACCCGCGCACGTCCTCAAGTTCGAGGCGCTGGAAGTTGAACAGGTCGTTCCCCACCGACGCCTGGAAGAACACGTTCAGGTCGAACCCGCCGTAGCTCATGGTGTTGTTCAGACCCCAGATGTAATCCGGGTTCGGGTCGCCGATGACCGTACGGTCCTCGTTGTTGATCTTGCCGTCGCCGTTGAGGTCCGTGATGACTTCGGCCCCGGTCTCCGGATTGACGCCCTCGAAGATGAGCCCGTAGAACAGCCCGATAGGCTCTCCTTCGCGCAGCACGCTCGTGTTTCCGAGCAGCATGGCCCCCGGCCCCGTCGCCAGGAAGATGTCGTTCGAGGCGTTCGGATCGTTGGAGGTCCGCACCAGCTCGACGACCTTGTTCCGGTTGAACGCGATGTTGAAGTCCGTATCCCACTTGAACTTCCCGGTCAGGTTCTGCGTGCTCAGCTCGAACTCGATGCCCTTGTTCTGCGTGCTGCCCACGTTTTGCAGCGACGTGGTAAAGCCGGAGTAGAGCGGCAGCGGCACGTTCAGGAGCAGGTCGCTCGTGTTCTTGACGTAGTAGTCCGTCGTAAACCGCACGCGGTCCTGAAACAGCCCCAGGTCAAAGCCGAAGTTGGTTTGCTGGGTGCTTTCCCAGGTAAGGTTGTCGTTGCCCACGCGCACCGGCGCGATGGCGTTGACGATCTGGCCGCCGATGGTCGTTAGCTGGTTTCCCAGCGCCGCCAGCGACGTGTACGACCCGATTTCGGTGTTGCCCGTCACGCCGTAGCTCGCCCGCAGCTTGAGCATGTTCAGCGCGCTCGCGCCTTGCAGGAACGGCTCGTTGTGCACGTTCCAGGCCAGGGCCCCCGAGGGGAAGAAGCCGTACTTGTTGTTCCGGGCAAACCGGGAAGAACCGTCGTAGCGCGCCGTGAAGGTAATCAGATAGCGCTCGGCGTAGTTGTAGTTGGCGCGGCCGTAGTAGGACTCCATGTTCCAGTCCGTCAGCCCTGAGGCGCCCGGGCGCAGCACCGAACCGGCCCCCAGGTTGTAGTACGAGAACGCATCCGTCGGAAAGCTCTGCGCATTCGTCTGGGTGTACTCGTAAGAGTTTTTCTGCACCGAGAAGCCGGCTTGCGTCGAAACGTTGTGCACGCCCCCGAACGTATGCCGGTAGCTCAGGTAGTTCTCGTTGATGAGGTTCGTGTTGCGGTTGAATTGCAGTTGCGCCGAGCCGCCGACGCCGCCGCCCGAGTAGAGCACGCTCGGATCGTAAAAACCGTAACGCCCGTTCCCAATGTCTACGCCGCCGCGTACGTTCAGCGTAAGGCTTTTGGTAAGGTCATACTCGGCGTACGCGCTTCCCATCAGGTTGTCGTTGCGCGTCTCTTGCGTCAGCTCCGACGTGATCGCGTACGCGTTGTCGCTCGGGTCGCCGAAGTCGTTGATCGTGTATTTGCCGTTGGCGTCCCGGATCGGCAGGATGGGGTTGAAGCGCAAGGCGGCCGACGTCGCCGGCACGTCCAGAGCGCCGCCGCCCGAGTTGACGCGCGTGCCGTCCTGCGCAATGCGGGCCGCCGTCAGGTTGGCGCCGACCTGCATCCGGTCGTTCACGAAAAAGTCCAGGTTCGAGCGGAACGAATACCGCGTGTACCCCGAGTTGATGATGATGCCCGACTGGTCGAACAAATCGCCCGACACGTAAAACCGTGCCTTCTCGCTTCCGCCCGAAGCCGAGATTTTGTACTCGCGCAGCGTGGCGTCCCGCAGAATGGCGTCCAGATGGTTAGTGCCTTCCCCGAGCGACTCCACGTCCGTATACTTGGGCGCGGCCCCGTCGTTCTTGCGGACCTCGTTGATGTATTCCGCAAACTCGCGGGCGTTGAGCACTTCTATCTTGTTGGAGACCTGCTGGGCCGAGAACGGGGTGATCTTGAACTCCACCTGGGTGCGCCCCGGCTTGCCCTTCTTGGTGCTCACAATGATGACGCCGTTGGCGCCGCGCGCGCCGTAGATGGCCGTGGCGGAAGCATCCTTCAGGATCTGGATCGAGGCGATGTCGTCCGGATTGATCATGTTGATGTTGCCTCCGGCATAGCCGTCGATCACGTAGAGCGGATCGCTGCCGGCCTGGATCGACGTGCCGCCGCGAATGCGAACGCGCACGTTGCCGCCCGGCTGCGCGTCCGTATTCATCACCTGCACGCCGGCGGCGCGCCCTTGCAATGCCTCTGAGACGCGCGCCAGCGGCAGCGCGCTCACCTCGCTCGACTGCACCGAGGTCACCGAGCCGGTCAGGTCGTTGCGCGTCTGCGTGCCGTAGCCCACCACAAGCACTTCGCCGAGCGCGGAGACGTCTTCTTGCAGCACGGCGTCCACCGTCGAGCGGCCGTCGATGCCGACTTCCTGCGAGCGGAAGCCGACGAACGAGAACACGAGAGTGTCGTTGGCGCTGGGCGCCGTCAGGGTGTAGCGCCCGTCCAGGTCGGAGGCCGTCCCGGTCGATTGTCCCTTGACGATGATGTTGACGCCGGGCAGCGTCTCGCCCTGTTGCGAGGTCACCTGCCCGGTGACGGTGTGCGTCTGCGCTTGCGCCCGCCCGGTCGAGGCAAGCGCCAGCAGCGCCGCCACGAGGCACAGGGCCGCCCGCCCGAGGGGCGATTGCCGCTGCTGCGCAGCCGATGGTCGAAGTGTTAGTGAGGCCATGGTAGCGTTGGTTCTGGTTGAGCCTGTAGTTTTCCGGCGCCCTGCGAAGCGCCGGGGTGAATGCCTGGGTCGGGGGGCGGGTTGGAACCGCTTGCAGAAAAGCCGGTCTCGAAGCGCGCGCAGGCCGTCGGCGCGAAGAGATTTTGCTTCGGGGCTTTGTTCACGTTCCGAGAACAAGTATACTAACACTGATTCGTTTTGCAAACTTTTTTCGTTTCAATTTACAATCGGAATATCCGCCCGGCGTCACGACCCGAGCAAGGCATTCTGCGGCGCCCAAAGGCTGGTAACCTAGTGTATTACCTAATAACACTCCTTCCACCTTTTCCTAAGCCTCCTGGGCCGGCCGTGAGGCGCGGCCGCGCATGTACAGGCAAGAGAAGGCTTCTCCCCAAGAAATATTGAAACGATTCAAATGGCTAAGGTCACCATTCAGGATGTCGCCCGCTCGGCCGGGGTCTCGGTGGGCACGGTCTCGGCGGTGCTCAACAACTACGAGCACGTCCGCGAGGCGACACGCCTCAAGGTCCAGAGCGCCGTCAGCCGGCTCAACTACACCCCCAACGGCGCCGCCCGGGAGCTGCGGCTGCAACAGCAGGGGGCGCCCCCGGGCGCGCTCAGGATCGGCATGCTGGTAAAGGAGTTCGACAACCCCTTCTATGCCGAGGTCATCCTGGGCGCGCGCCGCCTGGTCAACGAGCAGGGCGGCGCGCTTTTCCTGACCAGTTCCGAAGGCGCTCACGAGGAAGAGCATCGCCTGATCGACCTCTTCCGCGAAAGCCGCCTCAACGGAATGATCATCGCTCCGCTGCTGGGCGAAAGAGCCGACTTCGGGCGCCTGTTCGAGCTGCAACGGGAGCAGTTCCCGTTCGTGCTCCTGGGCGAGGTGCGGGGGCTGCCCGTCAGCATGGTCACCGTAGACAACCTCCAGGCCTCCCGCGACGCCGTCCAGTATCTCATCCGGAACGGGCACACCCGGATCGTCCACTTTGCAGGCCCCGCCTACAGCGCGCAGAGCTGGTACCGCGCCCAGGGCTTTATGCGCGGCTTCAGCGAATCCCACCTCGTCTTCGAGGAGCAGTTCATCCTTCCGGCCGGCGATCATCTCGAAGACGGCTACCGGGCCGCCCTGGCCTACTTCAAGGGGCGCCCCCCCGACGAGCGCCCTACGGCCGTCACCTGCTTCAACGACCTCGTAGCGTTCGGCGTCATGCGGGCGCTCCATGAAATCGGCCTCCCCGTCCCGGAGGCCGTCTCCGTGATCGGTTACGACGACATCGAATTCGCCAAGTACCAGCGCCCGCCCCTGACGACGGTCCGCACGCCGAGCGGCGAGATGGGCCGCATCGCCGCCGAGCTGCTGCTGCGCCAGATCCAGGATCCCCAGCATACGGAACCGGAGAAACGCGTCGTCCCGGCTTCGTTTGTGCTGCGCAGTTCAACCCGGCCCTTGCACTGAACTTCTACACGTTCACCCGATAACCTTCCCAGCGCCATGCCTCTACGCCTTGTTTGCGCCCTTACGCTGCCGGTTCTCCTGCTGCTCAGCGCCTGCCACAGCCCTTCCCGGAGCATCGGGCAGGGCGACGACGACCTCCGGCCGCTCGCGCGCCGAACGCTCGCCCTGGCCGCCGAGCGTTACGGCCGCTCCGCCCAGGCGCTCGACCCGGCCGACGGCTACCCCCGAACCAACGCCCCCGACGGCGGCTGGAAACGCGTCGCGCCGAGCGACTGGACCAGCGGCTTCTACCCCGGCATCCTATGGCAACTCTACGAGCACACCCGCGACAATGCCCTGCGCAGCCAGGCCCACCGCTGGACCCTGCCGCTCGTCGAAATCTTTGAGGGCGCGCCGGACCATGACCTCGGCTTTCAGTTCTACTGCTCCTTCGGCCACGGCTACCGCATCACCGGCGACCCGGCCTACACAGGCCCGCTCCTGACGGCCGCCGAGAAACTCGCCGCCCGCTTCAATCCTAAAGTCGGCGTCGTCAAATCCTGGGACTGGTCGAGCCGCTGGGCCTACCCCGTCATCGCCGACAACATGATGAACCTGGAACTGCTGCTCTGGGGCGCCGACCACGGAGGCCAGGCCGCCTGGAAAAACATCGCGCGCAGCCACGCGCACAAAACGATCCAAAACCACTTCCGCCCCGACGGCGGCTCGTACCACGTCGTCGATTACGACCCCGAGACGGGCCTCGTCCGCGAGCGGGTGACCCATCAGGGCGCCGCCGACCACTCGACCTGGGCCCGAGGCCAGGCGTGGCTGATCTACGGCTTCACGATGATGGCCCGCCAGACCGGCGACGCCGCGTTCCTCGAACAGGCCCAGAAAGCGGCCGACTATTATATCGCCCGCCTTCCCGAGGACGCCGTCCCCTACTGGGATTTCCAGGCCCCCGGCATCCCCGAGGCCCCGCGCGACGCCTCGGCGGCCGCTATCGTAGCCTCGGCTCTGCTCGAACTGGAGGGCCTGGCGCCCGCCGCCAAAGGCCGGGAGTACCACCAGGCGGCCGTGCGCATGCTCAGGTCGCTTCTTTCCCCCGCGTACCTCGCCCCCGAGGGCAGCGTCCACCTGCTCGATCATGCCGTGGGCAACCACCCGGGCAACAGCGAGATCGACGCCGCGCTCATCTACGCCGACTATTATTTCGTAGAAGCGCTCCAGCGGTATCTGAACCTGACGGACGCAAACTGAACCGCCCCATGCGCCGCCGCCCCGCCTCTTCCCGGGCGGCGGCGCGCCCCCCCGAGGCGGCTTTCGCCGGCGCGCGGAGCAGGCAATTGCTCCGCGCCGGCAAATCGCGTATCGCGCGCCTCGTAGCAAGAGCCAAA
>CBDUBO010000089.1:0-7587 GCA_965365405.1 uncultured Rhodothermales bacterium
AGATCCTCGCACCGCTTCACGTCTCCCAGGAAGCCGTAGAGGTAGCGCATGAGGCGCTCCGAATACCGACTCACGAGAAGGTTGAAGGCTTCGACGGTACCCGCCTGGAACTGCTCCATCAGGTCCTCGTCGCTCATCTGGTTGAGCAGGTGCTGACGGCTGTTGAGGGCGCGGGTAAAGGGTCGAGCGGGCAAGGTTGCGGATTCTATCATCAGGGGCGGGGCAAAGGGTGAGTGAGGGCCCAGGCCGGGGAATCGGGGCCTGACGATGATACATTTTTTGCCTATCATCGGGCGTAACGATCAGGTAAGTGCCCATTCTGCCGCATCTTGGGCCTTTGTGTTACCCGTCACCATCCCCACGTCCATGCTCCGATTCTTCGCGCTCGTCTCCCTCCTCGCGCTCTGCGCGCCCCTCGCTCCGGCCCAGCAAGCCCCGAAAGCGGTGCTCGTCATCCACGGCGGGGCGGGCACCATTCTGCGCGAGAACATGACGCCGGAGCGCGACGCCGAGTACCGGGCTGCGCTCACCGAAGCGCTGCGCGCGGGCTACGCCATACTTCAGAAAAACGGTACCAGCATGGACGCCATTGTGGCGGCGATCCAGACCATGGAAACGTCGCCGCTTTTCAACGCGGGGCGTGGAGCCGTACTCACCGACGCCGGCACCGCCGAACTGGACGCCTCCATCATGGACGGGCGGACGCGCGCGGCGGGGGCGGTGGCGGGCGTCACCACGGTCCGGTCGCCCATCGCGCTGGCCCGGCGTGTCATGGAAGCCTCGCCGCACGTGATGATGGTGGGGCAGGGCGCGGAGACGTTCGCCAAAGAGCACGGGCTCGAACAGGTCGAAAACAGCTACTTCGTCCTGCCCGAACGCCGCGAGCAACTCCGCCGCATGATGGAACGCCAGCGCCAGACGGGCTACGACCCGCGATCCTCTGATCCGTACGCCGTTGGCGGGGAGAAGTACGGCACCGTCGGGGCCGTCGCGCTCGACCGGAGCGGCAACCTTGCCGCCGGCACCTCGACAGGTGGCATGATGGGCAAAAAATGGGGCCGCGTGGGCGACGCCCCCATCATCGGGGCGGGCACGTACGCCGACAACGAAACGTGCGGCGTCTCGGCTACGGGGCACGGTGAGTACTTTATCCGCGGCGTCGTCGCACACGACGTGGCGTCCATGATGCGCTACGGCGGACTGTCGCTAAAAGAAGCCGCCAACGCCGTCGTGATGGGCCGCCTGGACGCCCTCGGGGGCACGGGTGGCATCATCGCACTCGACCGCGAGGGCAACGTAGCGATGCCTTTCAACACGCCCGGTATGTACCGTGGCTACATCGACGAGGCCGGAAAGGTGACCGTCCACATCTACAAAGGCGAGGAGTGAAGTCTTTGTTTATGATGGGGTTGGCAGGTACATCGTGCAATCGCTGAAACGCCCCGGCGAAGGTGCGGAAATGGCATACGCGTGCGGGGGCGCCAGCGCTTTCGTTACGGGATGCGCACACTGGAGCGGCAGGGTCTGGCAGAGGGTTTGAACAGGAAGGGGGCAGCCTGGCAGACACGCCAGGCATCTCCCTCAACCCTCACCCCGTCTTTTTCCAAACGCCATGAGACGCCTCCTTCCGCTACTCGCTTTTCTACCTCTCATCGCCGCCTGCGACGCGACGCACGAAGACGCCCGGGTGCGCTCGATCCAGCTCACCTTCTCGATGCGCAACGCGGACTTCAACGGGTCGGTGGCCTCCGTGCAGTACGACGTGCCCGACATCACGCCCCGCGTGGCCGACGGCGGGGCCATCCTCGCCTTTTTCCGCGAGCAGAACACGTGGACGGCCATGCCTTACACCTTCGGCGTCGAGAACCCGCAGATTCCCGCGGTGGACTACACCATTACGCTGGGCTACGCCTTCGAGACGCGCCTCGTAGAGCTGTTTTACGAAGCCTCGACGGAGGAGGCGCCTCTCGAAGACCAGCCCGACCGCCGCGTCAAGCTCGTCATCATCGACGCGGACGTGTACAGCAGCAAGGCCGGCATCGACTACACGGACTGGAACCAGGTCAAAGCTGCGTTCGACCTCGAAGACTGATCGGCTCACCACTCATACCGCGCGGCGGGCTTGCACAGGCAGGCCCGCCGCGTTGCGTTCTTCCGCGCGCTACTCCAGGTCGGTGTTGAGGCGGTAGCGCGCAATACGGTTGTTGCCTGTGTCGGCTACGTAGAGTGTGCGGCCCGCGTAGGCCACGCCCTGCGGCCGGTTGAACTGGAGCAGGCCGCTGCCCATGCCGCCGAACGACACGTTCACCGGCAGCGGGTTTCGCGCACCGGGCGGCGGCGCGACGCCCTCGACGCCTGATGCGTTAAAGACGAACAGGCTGTCCTTTGCCCGATCCACGACGAACAGGTAGCCCGTGCCATCGGCAGCGTAGGCGAGCCCCGAGGGGTCAGCGAAACGGCCGGGCGTGTAGAGCGATCGGGCTGCCGTCTGCGCAGCGGCCAGCAGGGTGACGTCGGGGCGGTAGAGGATGCCGTCCGGCGTCTCCTCTGCGCGGATCGAGAGCACGCCGTAGGGCGCGGCGACAGGCGCTTCGCCACCCGCGGGCGGCGTGGGGGACTGCGCCACGAAAAAGTCCCGGCTGGCGGTGAAGGTGGCACGTTGCGGCGGCTGCACGCGCGTGAGCACGGCGGACGGGTACACGGCGCTGACGAGGCTGGGGCGCGTGCCGCTGAGCTGCGTAAGGGTGTTGACGTTGACGCCTGCCGGGCTGAACTGCATGACGGCGTTGTAGGGCGCGCGCAGGCTCACGCCGAGCGGACCGGAGCGCGTGGCATAGATGGCGTTGTCGGGCAGCACGGCCACGCCGGTAAAACGCACCTGCTCGTCTTCGGGAATGGGGTTGCGCAGCACCACCTGCCGCGCCCGGTCGTCGAAGGGGTGCCAGATTACGTCCTCGACGCGCACCGTGCCCGTGACCAGGCCCGAGAGCCGGTAGATGACAGGCAGGCGCCGCGGCGTGCCCTCGACGGTCGTGTCGCGCAGCGCCGTCACGTACACGTGGAAGCGCCGATCCTGGATCACGCTCGTGGGCTCGCGGAGCGGCTGCCCGGCCACGTCAGCGACGAGCCGCTGCGGGCGACCCGCGCGGTCGAGCAGGTGCAGGCCCCGGGCGTCCACCACATACACAAAGCCGTCGTAGCCGACGTAGACGTCCTGCGGCGCACTGAACGCGCCGCCGAAGCCGTCCTGGAAAAAGGGTTGCACGGGCACGTAGCCCACCTCGTCCACTGCCGTCGGGTCAATGCGGCCCTGGTCGAAAATCTCGTCGGTGATGTCGTCTTGCTTCTGGCCGAAAAAGTCGCAGCCGGCAAAGCAGAGCCCGATCAGGAGAATGGATAAAACGCGCACGTCAGAACGAGAAGTTGAGCCCGAAGGCGTGGACGTTGCCGAGCCGTTCGAGCCGGGTAAAGCCGTAATCCACGCGGGCGGCCGCGCCGAGGGCCTCCACGCGCACACCGCCGCCGAAGGAAGCCACGTATTCTTCGACGCCGAAGCGGTAGCCGGCTCGCAGCACGAGGGCTTCGCGGAAGGTGTATTCGCCGCCCAGGCTCAGGCTCTCGGCGTTGTCGTTGGGGCGGTAGAGCTGGGACGAGATCGTGAGGGCGTGATCGGGGGTGGCGCGGAAAGCGTGGTAGGACAGACCCAGCAGAAACGTCGTCGGCAGCGTGATCGTCTCGAAGTCGCGCTCGACGATGACGCCTTCTGGCGCGGTGGGGTCGGTGCGGCTGAGTTCGCCGCCGGGCTCGCCATCGAGGCCGAAGTGACGGATGGCGACGCCCATCTCGGCCCCCGTCGAGCCGATGCGGTAGTGGATGCCCAGGTCGAGCGCTGCCGTCGTCGTCGAAACCTCGGCCACGCTTTCGTGAACGGCCTTAACGGTGACGCCGTAGGAGAACAGGTCGGTAAGCTGCTGCGCGATGGTGATGCCAGCGGCCACGTCGATAAAGCGGAAGCGCTCGCCCGTGCCCATGGGCTCGAACTCGGTCGTCACGTCCATCTCGCCCGAGTCGAGCGTCTGGAGGCCGACGCCGATGGCGAACGCGCCGAGCGGGGCGATGCCGCCGATCTGGTTGGTGGTGAAAAGCGCCCCGGCGTAGTGACTGGCGCGGGCAGCCCCCACGTGGTAGCCGGGGTTGGCAGCAGCGAGCGCCGGATTCCAGAACAGCGCCGCCGCGCCGTCGGCATCCGTCACGACGGCCTCGCCGAGCGCGATGCTGCGCGGATCGGTCGGGATTTTGAGAAACTGGAAGCCCACCGTGCCTGCGCGGTCGCTCCCGAACGAGGGAAGGACTTGCGCGGCGGCAGGCATCGCAGCCGCCAGGAGCAGCAGTAGCAGCGGGAAGCGGAGCATGGGTGGAGAAAAAGGGTCAATCGTCGCTGATCAATCGTCATTGGAGAGATGCCAATGAAAGACGACCAATGACCATCGACTAATAGCTAAAACCTGAACGAAAGGCCCAGCAGCACGTGGCGCTGGGGCAGGAAGCGGGCCGGGTTGAAGGGCGGCAGCCCCTCGGTGCGCGGGTCTTCGTAGCGCGGATCACGCACGCCCTCGACCACGTCGTAGTCCGGGTTGTCGCGCAGCGCCACCCAATCGGTGTTGGCATCCACGCGAGGGTAAGCCTTGCCCGTGACCGGGTTGATGATGACGCTGTTCTGCTGGTTGAACAGGTTGGTGACCTCCAGGCTCAGCACCAGGCTCTGCCCGGCCACGCGGAAGGTGCGCTGGGCCGACAGGTCGAACCACCACCACGCCGCGCCCACTTCGCTGTAGCGATCCTCGGGGTCCTGCGACGTACGGTAGAGGGGGCGCCAGTCCTGCTCCCCGGTAACGGGGTTGGTGGCGCGCCCGGCGTACTCGACAGGCGTGTAGCGCTGGCCCGAGCGGAACGTTGAGGAGAGGTAGATGCGGTAGTGGTTGAGGCCAGGAATCCCCCACAGCGGCGTTGCCTCGTCGCGCATGAGCATCACGTAGGCCTTGAGGTCGAGCGGTCGGTCCCACGCAAGCGGCGTCTCGACGGAGTTGTCGAGGTTGCCGCGCGCCAGAAAGTCGGCCAGGGCGTCGTTGTTGGTCGAAGAAAGGCCCGTCGCGCGCGAGAACGAGCCCGACACCTGCCCCTGGAACCAGCGGCCCAGCCTTTTGAGATACGATGCTTCCAGCCCGCGCACGCGCGCGAAGTCGCCGTTGACGCGGAAGGCGCGCGTCGTCTCGCGCCCGCTGGCGTCCTCGATCACCACATCCTCGACGGTGATGAAATCGAACTTGTCGCGCCAGAAAGCGGTCACGCTCAGCACGTCGTTGGTCGTGATCTGGTAGCGCAGGCCGAGTTCGTACGAGATGTCCACCTCCGGGTCGAGGTTGGGGTTGCCAAGGTCTGCGAAGAACGAGCGATCCTGGTAGAACGGGTCGAGTCCGGTGTACACGAACGTCGGGTGCGGCAGGCGCGTCGAGTGGCCGTAGTTGAAAAAGAGCACCTGGTTGTCCCGGATGGGGAACGACACGCGCAGCTTGGGCAAGAGGCGGTACTTGTAGCGAAGGCCCAGCACTGCTACCGTCGAACTGCGGTACGCCTCGCGGATGGTCTCCAGAATGGGCGCGTCCGGGTTTTCGACCAAGTCATCCACGTATTTGCCCGGAGCCCAGTACTCGAAGCGCATGCCTACGTTGGCGATGAGGCCGCGGTAGCGGATCTGGCCCGTCGAAAAGAGCGCGCCGCGCTGCGGCTGCACCTGCCAGATGTCGCTCGACGAGCCGAGCCGGTTGGAGCGCGTCGTGTCGCCGCCTGCCGTCACGATAGGCGCGCCCACCCAGGGCCGCACCACGTCGATCCACTGGTAGTCGTTGCGCTTGTGCTCGAAGCCCGCGTCGAGGCGGAGGCTGCGGCTGGCCGAGAACAGCGTGTAGGTGCCTTTGAGGGTGAGCTCTTCGGCGTAATGGTCGTGCCAGCGCGTGGCGATGCCGCCGTTGTTGTAGAAGCCGGGGCCGGGCAGGATAAAGAGCGCGTTGGGGTCGGGCGGCAGCCCGTCCGGCCCGACGAACACGTTGCCGGGGTAGGTGGGAATGCTTTCGGGGTCGAGTTCGGCGTCCACCACGTCGGGCCGCCAGTCGCGCCCGTTGGCGTCGGCGCGCAGGCGCGTGAAGAGGCGGCTGGCCTGTAGCTCGTAGAACGAGCGGGCGTTGAGCACGTGCGAGAGGCGCAGGTAGCCCAGGTTGGTGTCGTGCGTGAACGTGTTGGCGTTGTCGGGCTGGAGCACGAAGGCGTACTGAAAGCCCGGCGCGATGACGGCGTCGTTGCCCGTCACCTGGAGCGAGCGCGTGTTCTGGTTGACGGCGAGCGAGCGCTGGTACGACGCCTGGAGCTTGATGCCGGGCCGCACGTCGTAGGTAAGCTTGCCCAGCCCGCTCCACCGGTTGGCCGCGCGCGGCATCCAGAACGTGGAGGAGACGAGGCTGGAGCGGAGCTGGTCGGGGTTGGAGGTTTCGCGCGTGAAACCGTCTTCGAGCTGGGCTTGACCAGAGGCGAAAAAGCGCAGCTTGCCCCTCACGAGGGGCCCGCCCAGGCTCATCTCGTACAGCTCTTCGCGGAAGTTGGAGCCCCAGTCGCCGTTGAAGCCGAAGTCGTCCCGCTTGTGGGCAAATGAGCCGGAGAAACGGTCGCCGCCGTCCTGCGTGCGCACGCTCACGACGCCGCTCGTCACGTCACCCACGTCTGCGCCCACGCCACCCGTCGTCACCTCGACCTCGGCAAAGGCGTTCGAGCCCAGGTCGAGGCCGAAACCGGTGCCCGAAAGCGGATCTTTGGCCGACACGCCATCCACCACGAAGCCGGTCTCGTTGGCGCGCCCACCACGGATGTAGAGGCCCGTCGGGTCGGAGGTGACGCCGGCCTGCGTGGAGATGACGCCCTGAACCGTGCGCACGGGCGCGGCCTCGATCTGCTCGCGCCCGATGGCCGTCTGGCTTTGCGCCCCCTCCACGTCCACGAGGGGCCGGTCGCCCACGATCACGACCTCATCGCTCGTGGAGAGGACGGCCTCGGCCAGCACCACGTCGAGCGTCGTGGTCTGCCCCGCCGTGATGCGTACGTCGGTGTAGAGCTTTGTCTCGAAGCCGATGTACGAAAACTGGACGTTGTACGAACCCGCCCGCAGGTCCGGAATGGTGAAGCGACCGTCGAGATCGGTGGCCGTGCCCTTGGCCGAGCCCACGATAAGGACGTTGACGCCCGTGAGCGGCTCGCCCAGGTCGTCTTTGACGGTTCCAGCCAGGCGTCCCTGCCCAAAGGCAGGGGCGGCAACGGCGAGGAGGAGCAGGACGGTGGCAAGTAAGGACGTGCCGCGGCACATCCCTACACGTCGCATCGAGTAAATCGAAAAAGTCATCGGCGACCGAATTGCAGGCTTTCGAGCATCAGGCGGACGGCTTCGCGGCCCGCGTTGGGATCGCCGCCCGCGCCCACGACGAGCGGCGCGCCGCTCTGTTCGTCCACGAGCGGCAGCGTCATCAGGCCCACCTGCGGCTGCCC
>CBDUBO010000090.1:0-7581 GCA_965365405.1 uncultured Rhodothermales bacterium
GGGATGCTGGCGATGGCGGCCGTAGAAGCGACGCTGGCGACGCTCGTGGACGAGGGCCTGATGCCTCGGGCCGAAGCGATCTTCGCACGCATCGCCGACGGCACGCGGGGCATCGTGAAGGACGTGCGGGGGCAGGGCTGCCTGATCGGCCTCGACCTGGGGCGCCCTGCTGCCCCCGTCATCGCCGCGCTGCGCGCCGAGGGCTTCCTGACGGGCGGCGCCGCCGACCCGCACGTGATCCGCCTCATGCCGCCCCTCAACACACCCGACGAGGCGCTCGACGCCTTTGTCACCACCTTCCGCGGGGTGATGGCCGAGCAGGCCGTGGAGGCGTGAGACGTATTGCGTGAAGAGGAGGTTGGAGGTTGGAGGTTTGTCATTGGTCATTCGTCATTGCCGGATTGCTCATTGCCCATTTTCCTCCCCTTACGCAACACGCCATACGCAATACCCCACGCCCGCCCGACGCTCCGAACCCACGCAACACGCTCCACGCATGACCGACCTTCTCGACTGGCACCTGCACCGCGACGACACCTGGCACCGGGCCGTTGAACGCGCCGTGTGGCACCGCCGCAACCCCGGCTACACCGACGCGGCGCGGGGCAAAAGCATCGGGCTCGTCTTTTTCAACAACTCGCTGCGCACGCGCACCTCGATGGAACTGGCCGCCATCCAGCTGGGCGCGCACCCCACGACGCTCGACGTGGGCCAGGGCGTGTGGGGCTTTGCGTGGGATGAAGGGGTGGTGATGGACGGGGCCGAAGCCGAGCACATCTCGGAGGCCGTCGGCGTGCTGTCGCGCTACTACGACGCCCTCGGCGTGCGCGTCTTTGCCACGCTCAAAGACCGCGAGAAGGACGCTGCCGACACGTTGCTCCAGACGTTCGCCTCGCACGCCGCCGTGCCCGTCGTCAACCTCGAATCGGCGCGTTTCCACCCGTGCCAGGCCCTCGCCGACGCCGCCCTGCTGCACGAGCGATTTGGGGACGAGGTCGGATCGAAAAAATTCGTGCTCACCTGGGCGCCGCACCCGCGCGCGCTGCCGCGCGCTGTGCCGCACTCGGCGCTGCTGGCCGCGGCACGGCTGGGCCTCAACGTCACCCTCGCCCATCCCGAAGGCTTCAGCCTCGACCCGCAGGTGGTAGGCCTCGCGCAGCAGTACGCGGCGCAGCACGGCACCACGTTCACGCAGACGGCTGACCAGGACGAGGCTTTCGAGGACGCCGACGTGATCTACGCCAAGGCGTGGTCGGCCCCGCTCATCTACACGGACCCCGACGCCGAAGCGCGGCTGCGCGCCGCCCACGCAGGCTGGCGCGTGGCCCCCCGGCAGATGGCCCGCACCCGCGACGCCGCCTTTATGCACTGCCTGCCCGTTCGCCGCAACGTCGTCGTGGACGATGCCGTGCTCGACGGCCCCCAGGCCGTCCACCTCGACCAGGCCGCGTACCGCCTCCACGCCCAGAAAGCCATTCTGGAAATGATCTGGGGAATCGGGGATTTCGGATTGCGGGGCGCGGACTGAATCCCTGTTCTGCATTTCTGACCACCCGGAATCTTCCGAAATCCCAAATCCGCACTCCGCAATTCTAACATGCCCGACCTTCCCATCACCGTCGTCAAAATCGGCGGCGCGCTCGTTTCCGACCCGGAGGCCCTCGCGCTGCTGTGGCGCGGACTGCGGGCGCTACGCGAAGAGGCGCGCGTCGTCGTCGTGCACGGCGGCGGGCCCCAGGCCACAGCGCTTGCCCAGAAACTCGGCCACACGCCCCGCGTGGTCGAAGGGCGGCGCGTCACCACCCCGCTCGACCTCGACGTGATCAAGTGGACGATCCGGGGCGGCCTCAACGCCGACATGGTGGCTTCGGCGCAGGCCGGCGGGCTGGACGCCGTGGGCCTGTGCGGTGCCGATGGCGGCCTCGTGCTCGTCACCCGCCGCCCCCCCACTGAGATCGGCGGCGAGATGATTGACTTCGGCCACGTGGGTGACGTGGTGCGGGTGCAGCCGCGCCTGCTCCACAACCTGCTCGACGGCGGCTTCGTGCCCGTCGTCACCAGCCTCAGCGCCGACGCCGCCGGCCACCTCTACAACGTCAACGCCGACACCGTGGCCTCCGCCCTCGCAGAAGCCCTCGGAGCCCGGCGCTTCTGGCTCGTCACCGAATCGGGCGGGGTGCGCTTCGACGCGGCCTCCGAAACCACGCACATCGAAACCCTCGACTTCGCCACCTACCAGCAGGGGGTGGCCGAGGGCTGGATCGGCGGCGGGATGCGCGTCAAGGTGGACACCGCCTTCATGGCCCTCCGGCTGGGCATCGAGGACGTGCGCATCGTCGCACCCGAAGACGTCGTAACAGGCGAAGGCGGCACCCGTGTGGTGGTTTGAAAATGGTCAATGGGCAATATTCAATCGCTGATTGTCAACAGGAGAAAGTCCTGCACCCTCATTTCCCATTTCCCATGCTCTCTCCCGCTGACCTGCTCCGGGCCCTCGTCCGCATCCCGTCGCTGTCGCACCACGAGGCGGCGGCGGCGGACTTCGTGGAGGCGACGTTGCGGGCGCACGGCATCGCCACCGGGCGGCTCGATGCCAACGTGTACGGCTGGATCGGCGAGGGCGACGACCTGCTGCTGCTCAACTCGCACCTCGACGTGGTGCCGCCTTCCGAGAACATGCCCCACGGCGCGTTTGAGGGCTACGAAGCGGACGGGCTGCTGTGGGGGCGTGGCACCGTGGACGCCAAGGCCAGCGGCGCGGCGATGCTGGCCGCGCTCATCAGGCTCAAACACGCGGGCTTCCGTCCGCCCGGTGGCAAGGTGATGGTGGCCCTCACCGCCTGCGAAGAGACGGGCGGGCAGTACAACGGCCTCGAAGCCCTCCGCCCGCACCTGCCCCCCGTGCGCGCCGCGCTCGTGGGCGAGCCCACCGAGATGCAGCCCTGCACGGCGCAGAAGGGGCTGCTCATCCTCAAAGGCGAGGCGCAGGGGCAGACGGCCCACGCCGCCCGCGCCCACCTGGGCGAAAACGCCATCTTCAAAGCCGCCCGCGACCTCGCGCGCCTGGAAGTGTTTACGTTTGAACGGAGCGACCCGCTGCTCGGCAAACCGACGGTCACAGCTACGATGATCGAAGGCGGCACGGCCTCGAACGTCGTCCCCGACCGCTGCCTTTTCACCCTCGACATCCGCTCGACACCCGCCTACACGCACGACGAACTAATCGCGCTCGTGCAGGAAACGCTCGAATCAGCGGTGCGCGTCCATTCCAAACGCATCGTGCCCGTCCGCACCGACGCCGACGCCCGCATCGTGCAGGCGTGCCGGGCGGCGCTGCCCCAGGCGGTGCCCTTCGGCTCGCCCACGACGTGCGACTGGATTTTCCTGTCCGACGTGCCTACCGTCAAGATCGGGCCGGGGCCGAGCGAGCGCTCCCACACGCCCCACGAACACATCGCCCTGTCCGACGTGGAGGCCGCGGCCGCAGGGTACGAAGCCATCGTCCGCGCCTACTTCGGCGAGGTCTGAGGTTGGAGAGGGGAGAAGCCTTTCCAACCGCCTCCTTCTCATCTCCAACCCCAAACATTTCGCAGCCCCGTGTCTGACCTCAACAAATCGCAACTCTGGAGCAAAGGCCGTGCGGCTGAAAGCTGGGTGATCCGCTTTACCGTGGGCGACGATTACCTGTGGGACCGGCTGCTGCTGCCCTACGACGCCGCCGGCACGCGGGCGCACGCGCAGGGGTTGCACGAGATTGGCATTCTCGACGACGCCGAGATGCGCGGCATCGACGAGGCGCTCGACGCGCTCGAAAACGCCATTGAGGGCGGAGGCGTCGTGGTGCAGCCCGAAGACGAGGACGCCCACACCGTCGTCGAGCGTTTTCTCGTCGAAAAGCTGGGCGACGTGGGCAAGAAGATCCACACGGGCCGCAGCCGCAACGACCAGGTGCTGACGGCGCTGCGCCTGTTTCTGAAAGACCAGCTTCGCGCCCTCGGAAGGGGCACCGCCAGCCTCTCCGACGCGCTGGCGCGGCTGGGCGAAGCCTACGCCGACGCGCTCATGCCCGGCTACACGCATTACCAGCGCGCCATGCCGACGACGGCAGGCCTGTGGGCGCTGAGCTACGCCGAGGTGCTCACCACTGACCTCGATGCCCTCCAAGCCGCCTTCGGGCAGGTGGACACCTCGCCCCTCGGCAGCGCGGCGGGGTACGGCGTGCCCCTGCTCCGTCTGCCCCGCGAGGCCAATGCGCGCCGCCTCGGCTTTGCCCGCCTCCAGGTGCACACGCCCGCCACGCAGCTCACGCGCGGCAAGATCGAGTTGCACGTGGCCCACGCCTGCGTACAGGTCGGTGCGACAATCAACCGGCTGGCCTCCGACCTCGTGCTTTTCAACAGCGCCGAGTTCGGCTTTGTGGCGCTCCCGGAGACGTTCACGACGGGCTCGTCCATCATGCCCCAGAAGCGCAACCCGGACGTGCTCGAACTTGCGCGGGCGCACTATCACCGCCTCGTGGCCGAAGCGCACCTGCTGGCCACGCTTCCCGCGAACCTCCCCAGCGGCTATCACCGCGACCTCCAGCTTACCAAGGAGGCCGTGATGCGCGCCGTGCTGCTCACCGCCGACCTGCTCTCCGCCCTGAACGCGCTCGTGCCCGCGCTCGTCTTCCGGCGCGAGGCGATGCAGGCAGCGCTCTCACCCGACCTGCTGGCCACCGCCCACGCGCTCGCCAAGGTTCGTTCCGGGATGCCCTTCCGCGACGCCTACCGCGAGGCCGCCGCCGAAGTCCCCCACCTGACGCTGCCGCCTCCGGACGAAATCCTGGCCACGTACACCGGCGCGGGCACCCCCGGCCACGGCCAGCCCGCGACCGTCCTGTCGGCCCTCCGGCAACACCGCGAGGGGTGGCTGAGATAGGAAGGCGTGGGGCAAGAGGAAGGTGAAATGGCCAATAGGGACGGAAAGACCCCCGTGCGGTTTCTCCCCATTTACCAATCGCCCTTCCCCCTCCCCATTCCCAAAACCTTTCCGAATCGTTGAAACTATCGGGGCCGGACGCTCGCTTCTTCCAGAGACACCCTACCCGAAGCATGGCCCGTTCGTCCCGTTTCCGCGTGTTGCTCGTTGGCGGGGGACACGCGATGCTGCCCCTGCTCAAGTCTGCCCGCGCGCTTGTCGAGCGTGGCATGGCCGTCACGCTCCTCACCGACCATCCCCTCCTCTACTACTCCGGCATGGTGCCCGAATACACGGGGGGCGTGTACGCCCAGCACCAGGTCACCATCGACCTCGTGGGGTGGTGCGCGCGGACGGGCGTGCGCTTTTTCCCCGGCCGCGCCGCTGCGCTCGACGTGCAGACCCGGACGGTCACGACGGCGGACAATGCCGTGCTGGGCTTCGACGTGGCGGCCTTTGACGTGGGCAGCGTCAACCCGGGCCGCAACCAAGCCCGGAACGCCCTCCATACCCACCCGCTCCACCACATCGAAAGCCTGGAAAAGCGTGTGGCGCAGGCCCTTGCCGGCGACGCCGCGCCGCTCCACGTCGCCATCGTGGGAGGGGGCGCGGCGGGTGTCGAGATCGCGTTCAACCTGACGGCCCGCGCCCACGCCCACCGCCCCGACGCCCTGCGACTGTCGCTTTTCGAGCCCGAAGACCGGCTTTTGCCCGACCTGCCCGCCGGGCTCGGCGCGCACGCGCGGCAGGTGCTCGAAGCGCGTGGCGCGGCGGTGCACCTCTGCACGAAGGCGCAGGCTGCCGAACGCGAGACCGTTGTGCTTGCAGACGGCACGCGCGTGGCGTGCGACGTGGTGCTGTGGGCCACTGGATCGAAGGGGCACCCCCTGTTCCGCCGCGCCGGCCTGGCCGTCACGGACAAAGACTTCGTGCGCGTCGGGCGTACCCTGCAGGTAGAGAATCACCCCTACCTGCTGGCCGCGGGCGACTGTGCCGCTGTGGCCGGACTCGAAGGCCTGCGCCGCATCGGCGTGCACGCCGTCAAGCAGGGCTCGGTGCTGCGCTACAACGCCATCCACACAGCGACAGCCCTGCAGGCCGGGCGCGAGCCTACCAGTCTGCGCCGCTTCCGCCCCTACCCTGTCGCCCCGCTCATCCTCTCCACTGGAGCGCCCGAAGGGCTCTGGACGGCGGGCAAGCTGTGGTTCAAGGGCACGACCTACCTGCGCCTCAAGCACGCCGTGGATCGGCGCTGGATGCGCAAGTACCAGTTCATCGACCACTACGACGCCCTCTTCGACACCCGCGCACCGCTTGAAGAGATGGCCTCCTGAGGCGATCAGGCCCTGACGGTGCGTGAAGACTCGGCCCGGAGCGCGGTTCGGCCCGGTGCAGACCGAACCACGGCTGCTATCGCGCGTTGGGCGTGCTGATTGGTGCAGGTAGCGTGCCGATCAGGCTGCGCACTCCGGCGTCAGCAGGTCAGGAGCCCACCGGGCCCCGGCACCGACGGCTACCTCCTTCCCAACACGCGCCGCGTGATCTCACTTCTTCACGCTTTTCTGCGCGACCCCGCACGCTGACCGTTGCCGCGTCGGCACCCTCCTTTCCTCTTCGGGCATCCGCACTGCGCGGCTTTGCCCTCTGCCATTCGTATGACCACTTTCGATCAATTCAACTTCTCCAGTGCCGTCCGCAAGGGCGTCCAGGCCGCCGGCTACACCACCCCCTCGCCCATCCAGGCCGCTGCCATCCCCGACGCGCTTGCCGGGCGCGACCTCATCGGGTGCGCGCAGACGGGGACGGGCAAAACGGCGGCCTTCGTGCTGCCCATGCTGGAAAAACTCGCCGGGTCTATGCCTGCCGGCAACAACCGTCCGGTGCGCGCGCTCGTCGTCGTGCCTACGCGCGAACTCGCCCTTCAAGTGGACGAGGCCGTGCAGACGTACGGCAAGTTTACCGGCTTGCGCAGCCTCGCCATCTTCGGCGGGGTGGGTGCGGGGCCGCAGCTCCAGGGCCTGCGGCGTGGTGCCGACGTGGTCGTGGCCACGCCGGGCCGCCTGCTCGATTACCTCAGCGACGGCCGCATCAGCCTTCAGCACGTCGAGGTGCTCGTGCTCGACGAGGCCGACCGGATGTTCGACATGGGCTTTATCCGCGACATCCGCAAAATCGTGGCTGCTGTGCCCAAGCAGCGGCAGACGCTGCTGTTCTCGGCCACGATGCCGCCGCCCATCCAGGAGCTGGCCAATAGCATCCTTACCCGCCCCGCGTTCGTCGAGGTGGGCACGCGCCGCAATCCGGCCAAAACGGTGACCCAGCAGGTGTGCATGGTGGCCGGCGAGCACAAGGTGGATCTGCTTTTCCACGTGCTCGAACAGGAGCCGACCGACAGCGTGATCGTGTTCACGCGCACCAAGCACCGCGCCGACAAGATCAAGCGCAAGCTGGGGCAGCGCGGCTTCAAGGCTACCGTGCTGCACTCGAACCGCTCGCAGGGCCAGCGTCAGCAGGCGCTCGAAGGCTTCAAAAACGGCACCTACCCCATCCTCGTCGCCACCGACATTGCCGCGCGCGGCATCGACGTGGACGGCATCTCGCACGTCATCAACTTCGACACGC
>CBDUBO010000091.1:0-7574 GCA_965365405.1 uncultured Rhodothermales bacterium
GCGGGCCTCAACGACGGCACTGCGTTCCCGTTCGTCATGCTCGGGCTGGGCCTCATCGGCGCGCACGAACTGGGGCCGGGGGGCCTGCGCTGGCTGGGCGTGGACGTGCTGTGGGCCACGGCGGCGGGGCTGGGTCTGGGCTGGATGCTGGGGATGCTCACGGGAATGCTCGTCGTGCACCTGCGCGCCCGTCACAGCGAAAGGGTGGGCGTAGACGACTTTCTGACGCTCGGCCTGATCGCGCTCGCCTACGGAGGGGCCCTGCTGCTGCACGCCTACGGCTTTCTGGCCGTCTTTGCCGCCGGCCTCGCCCTGCGGCGCGTGGAGCGGCACGCCAACCGGGAGCAGCCACTTGAAGAGGTGGAAGCCGCGGCGCGTGTTGCGCTTGCCGAAGAGGCTGCCGCGCCGGAGGGCGAAAAGGTGCTGCCCGAGAATGACGCCACGGAGGAGGAGATGGAGAAAAAGGAGGGGCAGCAGGCGGCCTACATGGCCGAGGCCGTGCTCGGCTTCAACGAGCAGCTCGAACGCATCGGCGAACTCACCGTCGTGCTCATCATCGGCAGCCTGCTCGTGCAGTCGCCCATTCCGTTGGCGCTCGTGTGGATGGCCCCGCTCGTGTTCTTCGTCATCCGCCCGCTCAGCGTCTATGCCGGACTGCTGGGCGCGCCGGTCACCGCCGTGCAGCGGCGCTACATCGCGTGGTTCGGCATCCGGGGCATCGGCTCGCTCTACTACCTCGCCTACGCGCTCAACCACGGCCTCGATCTCCACCCCGACGCCGAGATTGTGGCCGGGCTGGTGCTGGGCGTCGTGGCGCTTTCCATCCTCGTCCACGGCATCTCGGTCACGCCCCTCATGCGTCGCTACCGCGAAGACCGCGCCTCCTGAACGCTCTTCTGCCCATGACCTTTCTGTTCGTCTTCCCCCACCCCGACGACGAGTCGTTCGGCCCGGCACCGCTGCTGTGGAAGCTGCATCGGCAGGGGCACCGCGTCCACCTGCTCACGCTCACGCGGGGCGA
Organism: uncultured Rhodothermales bacterium; assembly: GCA_965365405.1. GTDB lineage: Bacteria > Bacteroidota > Rhodothermia > Rhodothermales > BA12 > CBDUCD01. Next base: position 1,022 of record CBDUBO010000091.1, read on the forward strand.
GGCGACGCGGCAGCGCGAAAGGCTCGGCGTGTCGCACGAGGAGATGGGCCGCATCCGCACGCGCGAGATGGCGTGCGTGGCGCGCGTGCTCGCGCTCGACAGTCTCGAAATCCTCGACTTCGCCGACGGCACGCTGGCCCGGCAAGACCCCCTTGAACTCGAAAACGTGCTCACCGCACACGTACGCCGCCTCTGCCCGGACGTGCTCGTGACGTATGCCGTGCACGGCATCAGCGGCCACCCCGACCACCTGGAGACGCACGCCGCCGTCAAGCGCATCTACTGCGCCCTGCGCCGCGACGCCGACGCTGCCGCGCCCAAGCGCCTGGCCTTTTTCACCCTTCCCCCCTCCGACGATCCCGCCCGCTCGGCTCACCTGAAGTCTTCACCGTGGGATCAGATCGGCGTGGTGGAACCCGTGGACGACGAAGACCTGGCGCGCGGGCACGAGGCGCTGGCGTGCTACGAGACGTACCGCCCGGTGATTGACGAGCACCAGCCGCTCCGGCAAATCTTGGATGGAGTGTGCTTCGAACTGTTCGGCGAAAGCCCCGCGCCCCGCCGCAGCAGCCTCACCGAAGGACTCGGCAGTGCCTGAGCACGTCGTCTGTCCGTCTCACTGCCGCTACTCGGCCCGCAGCGCGTCCGTCGGGTTGGCGCGGGCGATGCGGCGCGACTGCGCGGCCACGGCGAGGGAGACGGCCAGCAGCACGGCGGCATAGGACACCACGAAGGGGACCGGCGTGATGGGCATCAGGTTGATCTCTTCTACACCACCGAGCGCGACGAGTCCGGCCCCCGCCACGACCGTTGCCACGGCGGAGGCGATGGCGAGAATGACGAGAAAGACGCGGTTGGCGACGAAGACGAGGTGCGGCACAGAGGCCCCGAGCACCTTGCGCACACTCATCTCCTTCATGCGGCGCGCCGCGTTTTGCGAGGCCAGTCCAAACACGCCCAGACACGCGATGAGCAGCGCGAGGGCGGCCAGGTAGCCAATGCCGCGCGCCAAGTTGTTGTAGCTGCCGAGCTGGTCGCTGAACACCTCGCGCTGCGTGAATGCCTCGAAGGGCTGGTCGGGATAGAGCCGCTTCCACTCCCCTTCCAGCGCTTTCTCGACGCCCGCCTCGCCTCCGGCCCGCGCCCGGACGACGAGAAAGCGCGGCGCAGCATCGGAGGCCCGGAAAACGAGGGGCAAGGGCTGGAAAAGCGGGTTGTAGAGGAAATCGCTGACGACGCCGACGATCTCGGCCTCGTGCCCACCGGCCAGCCGCACGCGCTGCCCGACAGGATCGGCCAGGCCATTCTGCTGCGCAAACCGCCTGTTGACGACCACGGCGTCCGCATCGCGGGCGGGATCGAGCAGCCGTCCCTGGAGGAGTGGCAATTCCATCGTCTCCAGGTAGTCCGTACCCACCGTGAGCGCGTACGCGCGCCGCTCCGGCGGCGCCTCCGGCGCGTCCGCCTCGGTGGCGTACAGCACCGGATCCATGGCCGCGCCCACGTGATCCCGCGCGCCCGCGACGCGCTCTACCGCTGCCTGGCCTGTGGCAAAAGCCGCTAACGGCGTCCATTGGGCTGGGTCGAGCAGGCGTACCACCACGATTCCGTCCGGGCTGTAGCCCCACGCCTGCCCGGCCAGGTAGCGCCCGTTAAACGCGAGCAGCACCGTCACCACGACGGCCAGGGAGGCGATGACGAACTGCGCCGTCATCAGGCCGTGCGTCAGGCCGCGCCGAGCCGCCAGCCGCGCCCGGCCCTGCAGAATGCGCGCGGGCTGGAACGCGGCCACGTACAGCGCCGGGTACGCCCCGGAGGCTACGCCGACAAAGGCGAGCATCCCGGCCAGAAAAAGCCAGAGGGGTGCGTCGGCCAGCGAGAGGCTGATCTGAAGCACGAACAAGTCGTTGAAAAGCGGCACCAGGGCCAGCCACGCCAGGGCGATGCCCAGCACGAGCGCGGCGGCACACAGCAGCAGGTTCTCGAACATGAACTGCGCCACGAGGTGGGCGCGCGTGCCACCGATCACCTTGCGCACGCCGATCTCGCGGATGCGCCGGCCGGCTGCCCCCAGCGCGATGTTGACGTAGTTGAAGCACGAAAGGGCGAGCATCAGCAGGGCAAGCCCCACCATGATGATGGCGAACGCGGGTTCGGGCGCTTCGGTGGGGCGGGCGGCCACGCGGTGCGCACCAGGCGCGGGGTGGGCCAGGTTGTCGAGCACGAAATGGCTGATGGGCCTCTCGGGCCGCGCCTCGTTGGCGCGGGGCACGAGCCGGGCCGCGTGTGCCGCTACGGCATCGGCATCGCCGGGCTGGCGCAGCAGCAGAAAGGTGGCGTCGGCAGCCGTGCTCCAGCTTTCCGCCTGCTCCGCGTCCGGATGGGCGCTGAAGGGCAGCAGCACGCTGAAGCGGAAGCCGGCGTTGTCGGGAAACGGCGCGGCCACGCCTGTAACGGTAAACGACTGCGCCGTCTCGCCCAGCGGAATCGTCAGGCGCTGCCCGATGGGGTCGGCGTCTCCGAATAGCGCCCGCGCGTCGTCCGCGCTCAGTACCGCGCCGCCGGGCCGGCTCAGGTCGGCCGTGCCGCGTGCCAGCGGAAAGCTGAAGAGGCCGAAAAAGCCGGGCTCGGCAAAGGTGACGCGCCGCGTGAACGTGGCCTCGGCGGTGCGCACGTCGGCCTCGGCGCGCATCACGCGCACCACCTTTTCCACCTGCGGCAGCGCCTGGGCGAGGGTGGGCCCGAAAGACATGGGCACACGGCCCACCGTTTCTTCCTCGCTGCCGCGCCGCGCCACTTCTTCGGCCATGAAGATGCGCTCGGCGTTGGGGTGGTGCGTGTCGAGCGTGTAGTACACCTGCAAAAACAGGTACACCGTCACGCACGACGCGAGGGCAATGGAAAGCCCGACCACGTTGATGGCGGAAACGGTGAGGTCGCGGCGCAGCGCGCGCAGGGCGCTGCGGAGGTAGCTTTTGAGCATGGGCCCGGCAGGTGAGGAAGGCCCGCTACGGGGGGCTTCGCAGCCAGGTTACGCCCGCCCCGCGCTCAATAGCGCCAGCTCCGCGTGTCGGCCCCCGCCGGTGCCCCCTCCCTGATGCGCTCCAGAATGCGCGGCACGTACATCGTGTTGTAGCGCAGGCGCGACACGGCGTTGGGCAGCGTGGGGTCGCCGTTCCAGCAGTGCTCGTCGCGGTCGCCGTAGGCCACCACGCCGCCGTAGTAAGGGTTCGTGGTGGACTCGAGAAAGTTTTCGAGCAGATAGACGGCGTTGTTGAGGTAGTAGTTGTCCATGTCCCCCACGTACACGTGCAGCTTGCCTTCGAGCTTGGGGCCGAGCGTGGCCCAGTCGCGCTCCAGGATGTGGCGCAGGTCGTAGTGCTCGCGCCAATAGCTGGCCACGGCGTGGTCGATCTCGCCCGTCTCCTTGTCCCAGATGGGCTGCGGGTAGCCGTCTGCGCCCTGAGGCGAGTACGTGGCCTGCCAGATGTCCCACTGCCCGCCCGAACGCCCTTTAGTACCGAGGGCGAGTTCCAGACGGTTCTCGTCCCACACGGTGTACTGCACGCGCCCCAGCGAATCGCGGTGGGCGGGGCGCTCGATGCGGCGGAACGGCCCCCTGTCGAAGTAGGCGTTGTCGTGCTCGTAGATGTTCACCAGTTCGTAGGCACGGAAATCCACGGGGTCGGGGCAGGCGATAAACGCGCCGTTGAACTGGTCGGGGTAGAACACCTGCGCAGCCATCGCCTCCCACCCGCCCGTGGAGCCGCCGTAGGTGAAGCGTGCCCATCCCTGGCCGATGCCCCGGAAGCGGCGCTCGATTTCGGGGACGAGTTCCTCCATGATGGCGTCGCCCCACGGACCCTGGCTGGCTGAGTTGACGGCGTACGAGTCGTCGTAATAGGGCGTCGGGTGCTGGATTTCGACGATGAGAAAGCGCGGGAACTCGTCGCCCGTCCACGTCCGGTAGAAATCGTACGCCTCCTGATCCACAGTGCGGTTGTAGCAGTCCAGCCCGAAGCGTTCGCTGGGGACACACGGCTCGGTGGTATCGGGCGGGCTGGTGCGGAAGCCGTCGAAATCAGCGGGGAAGTGGCCGTGGAAGACGACGAGCGGGTAGCGCGCTTCGGGGTGCTCGCTAAACCCCTTCGGCAGGAGCACGTGCGCGCCCAGCTCCATCGGGCGGCCCCAGAAGTCCGTCAGCTTTTTGCTCTGGATGCGAACGTGCTTGACCCACTCGGTATCCGCGGGCGGCTCGATGGGCGGGATCGTCTGGTCGAGCGTGAGGGCGACCTGGCCACCGGCTCCCGCATCGATGCGCACGCGCTGCGGCAGGCTGTAGAGGTTGCCCGGCTTGCGGTTCCACTGCTGCCCCTCGCCCCGGTCGGGCGGCAATAGGACGCGGTGGCCGGTGGACAGGTTGAAGCGCTCGTAGCGGTTGAGCACAGCCTGCACCACGTAGTCGCCCGCCGGCAGGTCGGCCAGGCGGTCCAGCGGGTAGCCCTCGGCGTTGCCGCTCTGCGCGTCGAGCGTGAGCGCCGTGCCCACGGGCATCGCCTCCACGTCCAGCCCGAATACCTGGATGGCCCCGGCCCCGGCGCGCACGCGGAAGCGCGGCTCGCCCGCCCCCTCCTCGTGCGGCGCGATGAGCACCAGCACCCGCCCATCGAGCGGTTCGGTGGCCACGCCGGGCGCGACGGTGACGGCAATCTGCTGGGCCTTCGCCGCCCCGGCGAGCAGTGCGAGGGCGAAGAGTAGTGCAAGCGGGCGCATGGCAATCCGGGAATGGGGTGTCGTGACTCCGCCCGGTCTTTCGCCTCCTGAGCGGCCACGTTACGGCGGTGCGCGGCGCAGGGCAAGGTGGTCTTTCACCGCAGCACCGCCAGGGTGCCCAGTAGCGCTTCGAGCGTGTTGAAGTACTGCTCCTCCAGGCCGAGTTGGAGCACCCAGCCGTTGGCCGAGGCCCGCACCACGCGCGGCGACACGTCTGCCACGCGCCACCCCACGCGCTCGGCGGCGCGGCCCGTCCACGTGCGGAAAGGTTCGTCGCCTACGACGCGGAGCGCGGGCCCCTCGGCGTCGTGGAGGCGCAGCGAGCCGGTAAGCGGGTCGAAGTCGCGCGCCTGCCCGAAAGCGCGGGCCAGACTGCCATCGAGCACGAGCGCTTCGGGCAGCCCCGTCGCCACGCGACCGTCCGGCCCCAGCAGCCACAAACGGTCGGCCACGCGAAGGGCGAGGTCAAGTTCGTGGGTAATGAGGAGGACGGCGCGGCCGGCGTCGCGGGTGAGGCGGTACAGGAGGCGCATCACGTCCAGGCGTCCAGGCAGGTCGAGGTGGGCCGTGGGCTCGTCGAGCAGCAGGGTGCCGGCCTGCGCAAGGGCGCGGGCGATAAGCGCGCGCTGCTTTTCACCGTCGCTCAGCTCCCCCACGGGACGGGCGGCGAGCGCTTCCATCCCCACCTGCGCAAGCGCGGTGGCAACGGCCTCGCGGTCCGTCTCGCCCAACCGCCCCGTCCAGTCGGTGTGCGGGTGGCGGCCCAGTGCTACCAGGCTGCCCACGGGCAGCGCCGGCGGCAGCACGCGCTCGGTGAGCACGAGGCTGATGCGGCGTGCACGCTCGGCGGGCGCGAGGGTGGGCACGGCGTCTCCGCCAATCTCCACCGTTCCTTCCAGCGGCCCCTGCAACCCCGCGAGCGTGCGCAGCAGGGTGGACTTGCCCGCGCCGTTGGGACCGAGAAGGGCCACCATCTGCCCCCGCCCCAGCGCCACGCTCACGTCCCGGCACACCACGCGCGTCTCGCCCCGGCGCAGCCTGTAGCCAGCCGACAGGCCGTGGGCCGCCAGCACGGCAGCGGGAGGGGCGAGGCGCTGCTCCATCTACCCGAAGCGCAGCGACCGCTGCTTTAGCAGAATCCACACGACCACGGGCGCGCCCACGAGCGAGGTGACGGCGTTGAGCGGGAGGGCCAGCCCGCTGCCCGGCAGGCGTGCCACCAGGTCGCACACTACCAGCACGATGGCCCCGCCCAGTGCCGTAGCCGGCAGCAGCACGCGGTGGCTGTTGGTCTGGACGAGGGCGCGCGTCAGGTGCGGCACGGCCAGCCCCACGAATGCGATGGGACCGCAGAAGGCCGTCACGCCGCCCGCGAGCGCGCTCGTGGTCAGGAAGACCACCAGCCGCGCCGGGCGCACGGCCACGCCCATGCTCTCGGCGTAGCGCTCGCCCAGCAGCAACGCGTCGAGCGGCTTGACGAGCAGCAGCGCCCCTGCCAGTCCCGTCACGAGCAGGGCGACAAAGACGGGCATCTGCACCCACGTTACGCCCGCCAGGCTGCCGAACGTCCAGAACTGGAATGCCTGCACGCGCTCGGCCTCGGCGTAGAACTGGAGCACGGTCACGATGGCCCCTGTGAACGAGGCGAACATCAAGCCAATGATGAGCAGCGTGGCGCTGTCCTCGACGCGCGTGGCCGCGAGCGTCACAAGCGCCAGCACGGCTGCTGAGCCCAGCAGCGCCGCGATCACGAGCGCCCACGCCCCGCCTCCACCGGCGG
>CBDUBO010000092.1:0-7532 GCA_965365405.1 uncultured Rhodothermales bacterium
AGATCACCCTCCTCACCCCCCGCCTGACGCCCGAAGCCCTGGTCGAGCAGTTGCTGGCCGGCGCGTAACGAATCAAGCTACGGGGCCGACATCGGGACACTTACAGTAATCCCTTGAACGCCTCGATCGTCAGTCCTGCGTCACGCACGATTCCGCCCATCGTGAAGGCGTTGATCGGGTTGGAGCGCGGAATGGTCAGAATGCGGCTGCCATCGCTCAGGACGATGTGCTTCCCCTGACGCACGATCCTGAACCCAACCTTCTCCAGGGCACGAATGGCGTGCTGATGGTTGATGCCCGGCAGTTTCGGCATTTCAGGCCACGATCTCGACTTCCCGCACCTCCGCCTCGTCCTGCCCCGCCAACTCCTGGGCAACGGCGAGGTATTCCGTAATCGCGTCTCGAATATTCGCCAGCGCCTCCCGCTCAGATTGCCCCTCCGACCAGCAGCCGGGAAGCCCCGGGCAAGAGACGGCAAACCCTTCTTCTGTCTTGTAAAGTGCGACGCGGTAGGTCATGGGTCGTGGCGTTTCGGGGGCCAACGGAGACACGCAGGGGCAGTTTCGATTCAAGGGCGAGGCGGTAAGAACGATCAAGTTCTGCCGCGCACCACGCGACGGCGTCCGATGGGCTACGATATAGCTTGACGCAGTGTAGTTGATATCCCTCCCTTGAGGGAGGTGGCCCGAAGGGCTGGAGGGTGCAGACCACGAAAGGCCGCACAGTCAGATACCCCCGCCCGCTGACGCTGGAGCCCTCTCAAGGGGGCCGTTCCTCCTACTCAACCTCAAAAAGTCTTGCTATAATCATTAGCAATCTAATTTGCTTTTCAGATGAGCAGATACTCGTCTAGCTTCTTCTTCCAGCTTATGGGTCCTGTATTTGATACTTCCAATGTCTTTAAGCAAAGGGTAAAATATTCGCTCCGTACAACCAGACAGTGTCGCCTGAGGAAAGGTACCCACCCTCACAAAATATGAATATTCCTCTCTATCAGCTTTATAACCCAATTTAAGATTGTACTTATCAAAGAAACATTCCTGTACCTCATTTTCAGTCTCCAAAGATTCAAGCACTGACTCCAATTCCAGTAGACTGATAAGGGCCTGCTCGAATTTCAAAAACTCGTCTTCTGATATATCAGAACTGAATCTTAAAGATCCATCCGTGTACAGCCTCAAAGCCTCATCAGTCAAGTAGATCTCGTATTCTATCTTTACGCTGGATTCGACCTGCACGCTGACCGACAAGCCAAGCAGTTCACTTTCAACACGATCGGTGATCTTCATACTCTACTTTTGACAGTTAACTGACAATTAAGAGGGTTAGGGAGCATGCCATCCGCAGCCTCGTCCTGCTCGCTACGTTAACGCCAGAGTCCCGGCAGAGTCAACGGGTAGATGCTGCTCGCTTCGAGCAAAAAACAGACTCGCGCCGGGCTTGCACGCCACGTCTACGGTTAGCCGACCGCTGGCTGCGCCTCGCGCTTCACCCGCACCGACAACAGGGGCAGGCCGGTGATTTCGACTTCGAGCAGGTCGCCTTCGGCTACGGCTGCCACGCCTGCGGGCGTGCCCGTGTAAATGAGGTCGCCGGGCAGGAGGGTGAACACGGTGGAGCAGTACGCCACGAGTTCGGCCACGGAAAAGAGCATGTCCGCCGTCGCGCCCTGCTGCCGCACCTCTCCGTTGACGCGCAGGGTGACGGTAAGCTGCTGCGGATCGGGGATGGCGGAGGCAGGCACGAAGTCGCCCAGCGGCGCGAACGTGTCGAAGCCCTTGGCTACCGTCCACGGCAGCCCACCTTTCTTGGCTTCGGCCTGGAGGTCGCGCGCCGTCATGTCGAGCCCGGCGGCGTAGCCGTCCACGTAGCGCAGCGCTTTTGAGGCCGGGATGTTCTTGCCGCCCTGCCCGATCACGACGACCAGTTCGGCCTCGTGGTGCACGTCCGAGGACTGCGGCGGCAGCAGGATCCGCCCGCCATTGCCGACCAGGGCCGACGAAGGTTTTAAGAAAAGGATGGGTGCTTCGGGCACCGCGTTGCCCAGTTCGCGGGCGTGCAGGGCGTAATTACGCCCGATACAGACGATTTTACCGGGGACAAGCGACTGTCGGCTCGTCGGGAGCGTGATCTCCATGCGGAGCGTGGGGGCTTCAGGTTGAACGCAGGGGCGCGCGGCGCGTATTTTGGACGGCTCTGCGCCCATCGGCGCACCTGGCTATCCACTCTCGCGCCGGTATCCAACCCGGCGCGCCCAAGCAGAGAATCTCTACCAATGTACGCGATCATCGAAATCGGGGGCAAGCAGTTCAAGGTGCAGCCCAACGCCAAGCTCTACGTGCCGCTTCAGAAGGCCGACGTGGACAGCACGCTCACCTTTGACAAGGTGCTCCTCGTAGGCGGCGACGAAGTCAGCGTCGGTGCGCCCACCGTCAGCGGCGCGTCCGTGACGGCCAAAGTGCTCGGCCACGTCAAGAGCGACAAAGTGCTCGTCTTCAAGAAAAAGCGCCGCAAGCGCTACCGCGTCACCAAGGGCCACCGCCAGCAGTTCACGCAGATCCAGATCGGCGACGTGACGGTGAACTGAACGCGGCCTCCGGCGGGCACTGCGCGCCGACTCCGCACTTTCCACTTTCAACCTCCCACTACGATGGCACATAAAAAAGGCGTAGGCTCTACCAAGAACGGCCGCGACTCCAACCCCAAAATGCTGGGCGTGAAAGCCTACGGCGGCGAGCGCGTCTCGGCGGGCTCGATCATCGTGCGCCAGCGCGGCACCAAGCACCACCCCGGCACCAACGTCATGCGCGGCGGCGACGACACGCTTTTCGCCACCTCCACGGGTGTCGTGCGCTTTTCGCGCGGCAAGGACAACCGCAGCTTCGTCCACGTGGACGAACTGGCCGCCTGAGCCCAGCGCGCTCTTTTGCAAGCCCCGGTGCCCGTTGCGGTGTCGGGGCTTTTTTTGATGCTTTGAATGCCCCCCTGAGCGGCGCATCTTGCCGTCCCCTACCGTTCCGCGCCATGCCCGACGCCCCGCTGCGCTCCGCCTTTTTCCACCCGCCCGCGCCCGCCGTCGAGCTGCGCGCCTTTACGCACGGCCTCATGCCCCGCACCGTGCCCGCCATGATGCAGGCGTTCGTGGACGACTGGCAGCGCCTAGGCGTGGATGCCTGGAATGGGGTGCCCAACCGCTGGCGGCCCGACCGGGACGAGCCGGTGGGCTGGTGGACGCTGCCCGTTTATCTGGGCGATGCGTTCATCGCGTCCGCCCTCGGCGCGCCGCCGGGCACGTGCATTCTGCAGCCCAACGTGCACACGTCGGTGCAGTACCTCATCAGCGCGCCCGAAGTGTGGGAAAGGGGGAAGCACGTCGTGGTGGCGGCGGGCGCGTTTCCCTCTCTGCTGCACAGCCTGCTGCGCTGGCAGGACCTGCTGGGACTGGAAGTCGAGGTGATCCCCTCCACCGACGAGGGCTGGGTGGACGCGGCGCGCATCGGAGAAGCCATCCGTCCGGACACGGCGCTGGTCGCCCTCAGCCACGTCGGCTTCACGACGGGTGAGCGCCTGAGAGACGGCGTGCTGCGCCCCATCGCGGACGCCGCCCACGCCCACGGCGCGCTCTTCCTGATAGACGGCTACCACGCGACGGCACAGTTTCCCTTCAGCGTGGAGGCGATTGGTGCGGACGTGTATGTGGGCGGGCTGCTCAAAGAGGGCTGCGGATCGAGTGGCAACGCCTATCTCTACCTGCGCCCTGGTCTGGACCTCACGCCGCGCGCGACAGGTTGGTTTGGCGACGCCGACCCGTTCGGCTTTGGCCCCGAACCCGCGCCTCATGCGGACGTGCGCCGGCGCTTTCTGGGCGGCACCACGGCCATCGCGCCGCTCTACCACAGCGTCGAGGGGTTACGCGTGCTGCTGGACTACGGACTCGCAAACGTCGAGGCACACGTGTCGGCGCTGGGAGCGGAAGCCATCCAGCAGGCCGACAGGCTGAGCCTGCGCGTCGTCACGCCCCGCGAGGCCGAGCGGCGCGGCGCGCTCGTCGTGCTCGAAGTGCCCCAGGCGCACCGCATGGCCGAGCACCTCAAAGCGCATGGCGTGTTCGTGGACAGCCGGCAGGACAGGCTCTTGCGGCTGGCCCCCTTCGTCTGGAACAGCAGTGACGAGGTGGTACGTGCCTTCAGCCTGATCGGCGAAGCGTTACGGCTCGGCAGCTACCGACGCATCGTCGTCCCCGACCTCGGCCCCGTCACCTGACGGGCGCGGGTCCAGGTTGTAGAAGGCGACGAGGGCCTCAAACAGCTTTTCGTGGTGGCGCGCCATCACGTGCGGGCGCTCGAAAAACGCCTCGGTCGCGCAGGCGAAGAATTCGGCGCCGTTGCTGGCCGCGTAGCGGCGCAGCATGGAACGCCCGTTTTTGATGCGCTGCGTTTCTTGCCGCATCAGTTCGGCCCACGCAGCCGCCGAGCCCGGGTCCATGAGCGATGGCGCGCCCGTGGCGTGTGTATCGTCGAAATCGAGCAGGTGGGCCAGTTCGTGCAGCACCACGTTCTGGCCATCGAGGTAGGCCCAGCTATGCTCGATGGCGGGGGCCGACAGGATGACGGGCCCCTGCGGGTGCGCCATGCCGTCGAAATCGCCCTCACTGTCGTCGAAGTAGTCGGCGTCGAAGTGGCGGGGGTAGAACAGGATGGTGCGGCGCGTGGGCAGCGCCCAGTCGGGCCGTCCGTGCAGCAAGAGGGCCGCCCCTGCCGCCACCTGGAGGCGGAGCAATTCGGTCACCTCGACGCCCGCGACGCCCTCGAAGCGCTGCTCGGCCAGAAACATCTGCACATCGCGCTCGAAGCGCCGCCGCGCCGAGCGGTCGGCCTGGGCATAGAGCGGCACGTGGTGGCTCAACCACACGCGCCACCGCGCCGGAAAGCGGCGCTGCACGGCCATCCACCGGGTTCGTGCCCGGCGCAGCATCAGGGCCGCGACGGCGGCGGCACCCGCCAGCCCCCACAGCGCAGACGCGCCCACGCGCAGCGCCAGCAGGGCCGCCGCAGCACCCGCCGTGAGCGAGAGCGCGGCGGCGAACAGGAGCGAGGAGTGGGAAAGGACGCGCATACACAGAAAACTGAACCTCTGAAGATGCGGCACCGCAGCCCGCCTGCACAATCGCCCGTTGGCGGAAAGGCGTGGACGGGCGTGCCGCGCGGAATATTGCGTGCCGGGCTTGAATGCAACGGGGCAGAGACGATAACCGATTTGCAACCCCCTTTGCATCCACCCCAGCACACCCCGCCCCATGTCGCACGCTCAGTCGCTCCAGCCCATCGTCGAGCAGTATTTCGCCAATCCCACCGAGCGCAACCGCACGGCGGTGATCGTTGAGGGCGTCCACCTGGTGCGCAGCCTCGTCGGGCGCACGAGCGTGCCCAAGAACCCACTCGCCTCCCGCGAAGACCTCGAAAGCGTGGGCCTGATGGGGCTGTTGCAGGCCCTCGAACAGTACGATCCCGCACGCGGCACCCCCTTTTCCACATTCGCCTACGGGCGCATCCGAGGCGCACTCATCGACTACCTCCGTTCCATCGATCCGCTCTCGCGCGACCAGCGCCGCAAGCTGGCCGAAGTGCAGGCCGGGCGCGAGACGCTGCGCCAGATGATGGGCGACGAGCCCAGCGACGAAGACGTGGCCATCTACCTGGGCCTGACGATGAGCGAGTACCACGAGTTGCTGGCTCAGGCGCAGCGCCGCTTCGCGCTCTCGCTCCACAGCATCCTGTTCGAGGACGCCGAACTGACCCTCATCGACCTCATCCCCGACGACGAATCGGAAGCCGAGTACGAGCGGCTCGAATTCAATTCGATGGTCGCCTACGTCGAGTCGCTCATCAGGACGCTGCCTGAACGCGAGCAGCGCATCCTCGCCCTCTACTACCACGAAAACCTGACGCTGCGCGAGATTGCGGGCCTGCTGAGCCTGACCGAGGCGCGCATCTCGCAGATTCTGGGCAAAACGCTGCTGGGCCTGCGCACCCGGCTGCACGAAGTACGCGCCAAGGCCGCCTGAGCGCCTACTGGCCTGCGTGAACGCGAAGCCCTGACGAAATCCGCAATAACCCGGCCCCTTGCACCGTATATTTTGCGGTCAGCCGCCCCGCCGTTCGGGGCGGTTTTCGTTTAGGCATTTCAGGATTTACCAGCCGCAGAGGTTCTACGTCAGCATGGGTGTGATGAACAAGCTCCGGGATAACACCGGGGTCATCTTGTGGATTCTCGTCATCGCCTTCGGCATCATTTTCATGCTGCAGGACACGCAGATGTTCGACGCGCTGCAAAACCAGCGCGCGCTCAACATCATCACCGTGGACGGCGAGGGCATTCCTTTCAGCGAATACAACGCCCGCGTTGACCAGATTCGCAACCAGATTTCGCAGCAAAACCCGGACGCAGGTCCGCAGGAGTTGGACGAAGCCGACGAGCAGGCCTTCGAGTCGCTCGTCAACGAGCGCCTGTCACAGCGCGAGATGGAAAGGCTGGGCCTGACCGTGACGGACGAAGAAATCCGGCAGATGTACTTCGGCCCCAACCCGCACCCACTGATCACGATGTACTTCGGCAACGGCCAGGGCGGCGTGGACCGGGCGCAGCTTCAGGCGTTCGTGGATGCGCCGGAAACAGAGCCGCAGCGCATCGAACTGGAACGCTACATGCGCTCGGAGCGCCAGCAGAGCAAGCTCTCGAAGCTCGTCGAGTCGCTCGCCCGCGTTTCCGACGCCGAGGTGATGGCCGAGTACGCCCGCCGCAGCGGCACCATCACCGCCGACGTGGTGGGCCTGCGCTACGCTTCCATCCCCGACAGCGAAGTTCAGCTTGCCGACGCCGACGTGCGCCGTTACTACGACGCTCACAAGGACGACTACGCCCGCTCGCGCACGCTCGACGTGGCCATCCTCTCGGCCACCAAGCAGCCCACGGCAGCGGACACGACGCTGATCCGAAACGACCTCCAGAGCCTCAAAACGCGCTTTACCGAGGCGAGCAACGACTCGACCTTCCTGGCCGATCAGGCCTCGACGGTACCGTACCAGAGCGGCTACCAGAGTCCGGGCAACCTGCCCGCCGGCGTCGTCTCGGCCCTCACGAACGCGCAGCCCGGTGCGGTCGTCGGCCCCATCTTCGACAACGGCGTGGCGTACCTGGCCAAGCTGCGCGGCACGCGCGAAAGCGCGACGCCGGCGGTGCGCGCCCGTCACATCCTCATCCCCGCACCCCAGGGCGACGAGGCGGCCCGCCAGGCCGCGCGCGCCCAGATCGAAAGCATCCGCGCACAGATTGCTGCCGGGGCGTCCTTTGCCGACATGGCCCGCCAGTTCTCGCAGGACGGTAGCGCCGCCAGCGGGGGCGACCTGGGCTGGTTCGGACGCGGCATGATGGTGGCTCCGTTCGAGGAAGCCGCCTTCAACAACCCCGTTGGCGCGCTCGTCGGGCCGGTCGAGACGCAGTTCGGCATTCACCTCGTCGAGGTGACGGACAAG